>CBDUZI010000049.1:0-21025 GCA_965371665.1 uncultured bacterium | reverse complement strand
TTTTCAAAGGGGGAAGAGTGCTCAAAATCCGATTTTGTGCCTAAGTCCGACAGACGAAGACAACCAGGAGGTATACTATGTTGCTGAAACGCTGGTCATATAGTTTGGCAATTGTCTTAATGATGAGCATCAGCGGACAGACCGAGGCTGCCGGAACTACGGGCGCGCAGTTTCTCTGCATCGAGGTTCCAGCCAGCAGCGCCGCCTTAGCGGCCGGTGCCGCTGCCCGGCAGGGCAGTGCCGCCTTGACCTGGAATCCGGCGGGGATAATGGGAGAGTTATATCCTGGCGTGGCATTTACTCATTTTTCTTCTTTTGTAGATACCGCCTATGAACAAATAGAAGGCGTTTATCCGGGATGGCTGGAAGGCAGTTGGGCCATGCGGATTTTTTATGCCAGCACCTACAATTTTATGGAGATGGAACTGGGCGAAGAGATCGGAAGCATAGATAATCATGATCTGCTGATACAGCTGGCTTATGCCCGGCGTCTGGCTCCGGGATTGGCGGCCGGCGCTGCGCTCAAGTTTTTTGAGAGCGCTCTGGCCGGATATCACCGGCAGGGAGCGGCAATCGATGCCGGTATGCAATACCAAACTTTGTGGCCGTGGCTGGCGCTGGGCGTGGCGATCCAAAATTTGGGCACGATGAGCGCCTTTGAAGAGGCGGCGGCGTCTCTTCCCTTGAAGGTTCTGGGAGGCGCCATGCTCAAGTTTGTGCTTTTATCCGGGCATGAAATCAGCCTGCTGGCGGATGTGCACCAGCCCCTGGCAGGCGATGAAGATACGGTTCTGGCTTTCGGACTGAAATACAGCTTGTGGGATATGATATTACTGCGCGGCGGCTATCGGTTTATGAATGAATTGGGTAATCTCTCGCTGGGAGCCGGCTTCCGGATGTCCGGCTTCGGTCTGGATTATGCCTACCAGCCTTTTGCGGAATTAGGCAATAATCACCGTGTAACTTTGGCCTATTTATTCCAGCCCCGGAAGGAAAAACCGGCCTCCGCAACATCCCGCCCGGCATCGCCGTCACGGAAAACGGCGCATAAATCACTGGCGGCTATGAAGCAGGATGTGCCGACTTTAACTATGCTGCCGCGTAAATATGCCGCCAAGGTTGTGTTTATTCCGCCGCGTGTCATGACCGGGATCCCGGCCTGGGATCTAATTATAAAAAATGCTGAGGGACAAATTATAAAATGCTTCCCGGGAACACAAGCGCTGCCTAAGGAAGTGGTTTGGGACGGCCGGGATGATCAAGGGCGGCGTCCGGAAGAGGGAGAACATTTTAAATTTGTTTTTAAGGCCGGTAATAAAGTCTATTCCCATACCCTGCCGTACCTGCCGCCGGCGCTTAAACTTCGGTTTCGGGACAGGACCGCAATGGAACCGGAAGTGCGTTTCCGTTTTGGAATACGTCCGCCGGTTCAGGATTGGAAAATAAGTGTATGGGATGAGGAAACCAAGCAAATTGTGGCACGCTTTACCCGGACTGGAAATTTTCCGTATGAATGGATCTGGGATGGAAAAGATCGTTCCGGCAAGATGGCCGATGTCCGCAGGAATTATCAATACGGCTTAGAAGTTAATTATGCCGATCAGTTCAAGGTATTGATTTCAGACAAAATCACTCCCATTATGGCGAAAAAAGTTGATGCGCCGGAAGGTTGTGCGGGAATCCTGATAACGGGTATTTTATTTGATTTCAATCGGGCGGAACTAAAACCGGAAGTAACCGACAAACTCATGCTGGCGGCGGAGCTGATGAAGCGATATCCGGGGCAGGCCGCGGCAATCTGCGAAGGACATGCCGATGAGATTGGCACAGAAAAGTTTAATCAAGATCTCTCGGAACGGCGTGCGCATATAGTTGCCAAGTTTCTGGCCCGGCAGCCGGGGATTGCCAGGAAAGATATGTCGATTATCGGTTATGGTAAAAGCCGGCCTAAAAATTCGCAAGATACCGAGGCGACGCGTACCCAAAACCGCCGGGTGGAAGTGCGGATTATTATTCCGAAACATTAAATTACCCCGCACTGAAGTGCGGGGTAATTTAATCCGGGATGAAGCGGTTGCGTATTAAGCCTGATAATTAAAGCCTCGCCCCAGCAGTGTATCTGCTGCCGAAAATTTCATACCCCACCGCGAATAGATTGTGATTTTCAGAGGTTTTAATTAAAAAAAAAGTAAAAAAATTTACAGCCCCTCACAAAAACAACTTTAGACAAATCCTTTAAAATATTATAAAGTAAAATAAGTTAGGCTTTAATCGGTTTGCGGGGACAAATTATCTTGCCCCTTCCCGGGGAGGAGTTTGTGCATATTAAAAAGAGGTATAAACATTAATTTATGGAGGATGTAAAGTGTTTACACGACCTTGGTTGATAATTCTGATTCTTTGCTCTCTAGTAACCGGTTTAAAAGATGAAGCTGCTGGAACCATGGGCGCGGAATTTCTTCTAATGGAAGTCCCGGCCGCATCCTCCGCTCTGGCTGCCGGGACGGCTGCCGGAGGAGGAAGTGAGACCTTAACCTGGAATCCCGCCGGGATTCTGGAGCAGCCGGATATCTCCCTGGCTTTTACCCATTATTCTTCCTTGGCAGATACCGCTTATGAACAATTGGAAGTTCTCTATCCGGCATGGCTTGGAGGAAGCTGGGCGGCTCGGGTTTTTTTCGCCCGGACCTATAATTTTTTGGAATTCAATGAATGGGGTGAAGAAGTAGGAACTATTGATAATTATAATATGTTATTGAATTTGGCCCATGCCCGCTCCCTGGGTTCCGGTTTTGAAATCGGTTTGGGTTTGAAGTATTTTCGAAGTATTCTCGCTGGTTTTAGCAGTCAGGGAGGGGCCATGGACATAGGGTTGCGAATGCAAACCGGCTGGCAGCCGTTGGCCCTGGGGCTGGCCATACAGAATATAGGCCGCATGGAGGCTTTTGATCAGGAGGCGGATGAATTAATTCCGGTTATTCGGACGGGTATCGCTTTGCAGTTGGCGCCCTTGATCGGTCCGGAGATTAAAATTTTCGCGGATATAAGCCGGTCGCTGGCGGAAGAGGAACCGACCATAGCGGCCGGAGGACTGGAATACAAGATACAGGATATGATTTTTCTGAGGGGGGGATACCGCCTGGAAAGTGAGTTGGGGGGATTTTCATTAGGAACCGGGTTCAGGTTTTCCGGTATAGGTCTGGATTATGCTTACCAGCCTTATGGGGGGTTAGGCGCTACTCATCGCTTTACCTTTAGTTATCTTTTCGTGAAGCCCGGTCTTTCCGGCGCGGAGACACCTTCGGGAGAGGCGGAAGTACCGGCGAAAAGCCGGAGCGTCCCACGCGAAGCAATTAAAACTTTAAAAGTGGAACCCGGGGATTATGAGAGTGTAGTGACCTTCAAAACTCCCAAACTGGATCCCCAAGTGCGCGGCTGGAGTTTTACCATCCGGGATCAGCAAGGCCGGGTGGTTAAAGAATTTACCAGCATGGAAAAACCACCCAAGAATTTGCAATGGGACGGCAGGGATGAGCGCGGCCGGACCCTGACCCGGAAAGGTAAATACCAATATGTGTTTACCGCGGGGGGGAGGGAAACAACCGCGCGGCATCTGCCGGAATTACGTCCGGTTTTTAAACTGCGTTTTAAAGACCAATCTCCGCTGGATGCGGAGGTGCAATTTTCTTTTTCGAAACGTCCAACCGTACGGGAATGGCGCTTGAATATTCGTGATAGCATAAAAGGAAATATCATTCGGGAGCTTTCCGGAACCGGTCTGCTTCCCCCGAAAATATTATGGGACGGCCGGGATGAGCGGAAGCGCCCGGCAGATTCCAGCCGGGAATATAAATACGATCTCACAGTGGGCTATGCGGACGAATCCGGAATTACCATCGCGGAGAACATACAGCCGGTTCCGGCCCGGGCGGTTAAAGCGCCCCGGGGTTATAACGGAATCCTTATCCTCGATATATGTTTTAATTTCAATAGTGCGGTTTTGAAGACCAAGGATTTTTATAAAATACAGATGGTCGCTACGCTGTTAAAGAAGTATGACGGCCGTGCCACGGCGGTCTGTGAAGGACATGCCGATGAAATCGGCGGTATTAAATATAATAAAAAACTCTCCCGCCAGCGGGCCTTAATGGTTTTGGAATTTTTATCCCAACAGCCCGGGGTGGAAAAGAGCGGACTTTCAGTTGTCGGCTATGGCAAATTACGTCCCCAAAACCGGAAAGGAACGGAAGCCGGACGCGCCCGCAACCGCAGGGTAGAGATCCGGGTTTTTGTACCTTTTTCCAAGTGAAACCAGCAGAAGGTAATTAACGAGTCTAATAGTGTAGGGGCGGACTTCCTTGTCCTGAGCTTGCCGAAGGGCATGTCCGCCCGTAGAAATGTGATTACGGTTATCATTATAGGGCCGGCATGGGAGCCAAAACCGTGAGCCCCAGAAGCATACTGGTAATACCCAGATGAGCCCAACGCCGGTAAATTAGGAGTCCTATCAGGAAGAGCGCGGCTGTCATGGCCAAGGCTTTAATCAGGATAAGAAAATTATTTCCCCCGATTTTCCAGGCCTGATAAAGGCCGATCCTGAAGAGACATTCCACTTTTTCAATGGGCTTATGCTCCGTGGTGTAAGTGAAAGGATCGTTCCCGGGTTGCAGGCCGGTTGCGATCCAGTGCTTGCCATCCCGCAGGTGGATGTAGACATCCGGGTCAACCAGAGGACGGATCAGCAGTCCCAGGGCCAGTACCAGGAGCGTAATAATAAAAAATCGGGACGGCCGGCGTAGGTCATGAGGAATAACCGGCGCGGCGGGGGATTGGGTTTGCATAGCCCGCATTATATCCGGAACCTTTCCCCACGCCAAGGAGAAAGCGTAGAAATAAATTATTCTTGCCAGAATTAAATTATATTGTAGAATACATATCATTCAAACTAATTTCTGTTGCGGAAAGGGATTTCACCCTCACCTGAAAGGCTGTGTCATAATGTTGTGAACGTGTGAATGTCATTCCGAGCGTTAGCGAGGAATCTCCACGAAAACGCTTTTTTTAACTGTAATACCCCGAGACAAGCCACGTACTAGGAGCTTGAGCATTTAGTGTGTTTTGTCATTCCGGCATGCTTAAAGCCGGAATCCAGGATTTTTCAATGCTTATAAAATAATGCTTTTCTGGATTCCCGATACGAGCATTCGGGAATGACAACCTAAAAAACCGACTAAATGCTCAGGCTCCTAGGAGCCTGTCGGTGAATTGTAATCACAAGTACGACAGTTTTTAGACGGAATAGTTTTGCAAATAAAGCGTTTTGCTTATTTTAACTCGTCCTTAACCGGACATTACCGAGGAATAATGAATGTTCAATGATTTGATATTTAGAAAAGCTCAAGAGTGGATTATTTCGGACACTTGTACTGTTAAGCCGCTTTTCGAACATATAAATCGTAACGGCAATTTACGCGAAGCACAAATTCAGGCATTACTTGTGTACTTGTTTCTGAAAATCGAAGGTGGGAACAAACCACTATCAACTCTGTTTAGCGAAAATTTTTTTGGACACCATGAAGATTTATCAAATTTGAATATTAATCAGAATGTGCGAAATGTATTAGAAAACAACCATACCGCAAAAGCATTATTTGACCTTTCCCGCACTCCGATACTTCGACTTTCTTCGGCAAAGCTCAGGACAAGTCGCTCAGTACAAGTGAAAAGCAATGGAAATGGGCAGAAAACAAGGACAACACTTTTTCCTGACTTAGAACAATATATAATTAAAAACCCTGATAAAGTTGATTATGAAACTGTAAGTAAGAGTCTTTTTTATGGTGTGGAATATCCTGATTACCTTTTTAGTTTGCCTATGGGAGCGGGTAAAACCTTTCTCATGGCGGCATTCATTTATCTTGATCTTTACTTTGCCCTGAATGAGCCGGATAATCCTATATTCGCTCATAACTTTCTTATTCTGGCGCCTTCCGGTTTAAAAAGTTCGATTATTCCAAGTCTTAAAACGATTGAGCGCTTTGATCCTGCCTGGATTCTGCCGGAACCGGCGGCAAGTAATATCAAACGGATGATTAAATTCGAGATATTAGACCAGCCGAAATCGGCCAAGAAAAGCAACAAAGCACGTAACCCGAATGCTCAAAAAATATCCGGTTATCAGCCTTTTGATACCCTGATGGGGCTTGTCATGGTGGTGAATGCTGAGAAAGTTATTCTTGACAGATTAGATCTTGACCAAAATGGACGAATATTTGAGCATACCGAAGATGAGAAAGACCGGTTTGCCAATGAACTCAGGAACATTATCAGTAAAATTCCGAATTTGCAGATTCATATTGACGAAGTTCATCATGCCGCAACCGATGATATTAAATTGCGTCAGGTGGTCAACAAATGGAGCGTAAACGGTTCAATAAATTCTGTGCTTGGGTTTTCCGGTACTCCCTATCTTGGCACCGGTGAAACGATAAAAATATCCGACGAGATACAGCTTAAATTCACACAGATAATAAATACCGTTTTTTACTATCCCTTAACCACTGCTGTCAAAAAGTTTTTAAAAAAACCACGCGTAGAGCAGACTTCCGGGCTTACCTCAATCCGGATAATAGAGCAAGGGGTAAAAGATTTTTTGCATACTTTTGGGAATACTGTTTACAGTAACGGAAGTGTGGCAAAACTGGCTGTCTATTGCGGTAATATCGAAAGGCTCGAAGAAGAAATCTATCCGCATCTTATTGGAAGAATGAAAATAAAGCCGGAAGAGATATTGAAATATCATAAAGGAAACAAGCAATATAAGCCCACGAAAGAAGCAGAAACTGATTTTAATTCTCTCGCTACACCGCTTTCCAGGAAAAAAATCATCCTGCTTGTGCAAATAGGCAAAGAGGGCTGGGACTGCCGAAGCCTTACCGGGGTTATACTTTCGCAAAAAGGCGATTGCCCGACAAATATGGTTTTACAGACATCCTGCCGCTGCCTCAGACAGGTTGACAAGGACTCAAATGAAACAGCAGTTATCTGGTTAAATGAAGAAAATGCCAAGTCATTGGATAAACAACTGAAAGAGGAACAGCACACCAGTATTCAGGAACTTTCATCTTTAGGTAAAGACGGCGATCCGGTGATGACCTCTCGTTTTTCGCGTAGGGATCACCTTAAATTGCCGAAGATGGATTTTTACCAGCTCCAGGTTGAGTATGAAACATTAGTGACAGATCAGGAAGTGCAACCTGAAAAGACGATTTCTCAAATCAATTCTAAAAACCACTTTGATACTGCTGTTATAGTGGAACGAGGGCTTTCAAAAGACGACCTGATTAAAAAAGATCTGCTTGATAAAATTGAAGGGGATAGAGCTGACTTTGACCGGTGGATTTTTGACATTGCCCGTGGAAGTATGGGATGCCTAAGTTCAATCAGTTTATACCAACATGAAAAACCTCTTTCAATTATATTTACAGCGGTTACTTATACCTGCGCTTGTGGCGCAGGCACAGGTGAAAAAGCGGATTGGCGCGTATTTAATAACCTGTTCAGGCAGGGTGAAATAAAATCACGCATCCGGCTGGCTTTTCATAGACATCGCGAACTCAAAGTAAGCTCGGAGATTATCCCGAAAAGCGCCAACCTACTCGTGATAGAAAAACTTATCCCGGTTGAAGATCACGATAAACTGTATCCTTCCATAAACGATACCCAGGATATTTTACGAGCTGATAAAACCGGAAAGAATATTTTAGCTTTACAAAAAGAAGTTGAAGACGCTTAGAGAAAAACGAAAGAATTTATCGCTTCACAGCCGAATCCCGACCTTTTTACTATGGCGGGACTTGATGCGGGGACAACCAAGACATTCTCAAAAGCCGTAGTCAGTAAAGACAAAACATTTCATTGTTTGCCATATAATTTTATGCAAAGCCGTTTTGAACTAAAGTTTTTACAGGAAGTAATTAACCTTGCGCCGTTCATGGATAACGGGCTTGAAATTTATTACAATGGCGAAAAGCATATTACCGAATTTTGCATTGTGTGCTATGAGACAGGCACGGTACCTGGCCGTTGGTGCAGGGTTGGCAGGTACACGCCTGATTTTCTAGTCATCAATCGCAAGGACAGCAATATTTATAAAATCCTAATCGTAGAGACAAAAGGAAGCGGTTTTGCCGATCAACCGGGGTTCAAAGCCCGCCGAAATTTTATGGAATCCGAGTTTTTAAAGATGAACAATGAAAAATTCGGCTACCATCGCTTTGATTATCTGTATCTGCCGGACAGCGCCGCGATGAACGACAATTTGCTTTCGTTCAAATTAAAGATAGGAACTTTTTTTAAGGAGGTTGAAATATGATTAATTCTGAAATAATGAATGATTTGCCGCAAATTCTGGGAATACTTAAAAATAATCATGTGAGCAGAGCATATTTATTTGGTTCAGTGCTGACGGATAAATTTAATGGAAAAAGCGATATAGATATAATCGTTAATATCGATGAATCCCTTGGTGTAAATGAATACGCAGACTGCTGGTGGAACATTCAATTTGGACTGGAAGATATGCTAAAAAGAGAAATAGATTTAATAAGCGAAGACTGCATTAAAAACCCATACTTTAAAAAAGAAGTTGATGAAACCAGAGAGGCAATACTATGACAAATAGCGCTAATAAATATTTATATGATATAAAAAAATCTTTAGAAGCTATTTCTTTTCATCTCGGCGAAATAAAAACGATAGAACTTTTCAAGAAAAATCTTACGGTTAAAAGAGCAGTCGAGCGGGAAATAGAAATAATCGGCGAGGCGATGAATAGCCTCTTGTCTATTAACCCTGAAATTCAGATTTCCGATGCCAGAAAAATCATAGGAATGCGCAATAGAATAATACATGGTTATGATTTTGTAAAAGATAATGTAATTTGGGATGTCATCACTGTCAGTATTCCAATTTTAAAGTCTGAAGTTGAAAAATATCTCGAAGGGGATAAATAAATGCCCGTTAAATATATCCCCTACTATTCGAATACGGTTCAAGGCCAGGCTATTCTTGATAACCTCACCCGCACGAGAAGAGTTTTACGCTATCGGGATAACGATAAAGTTTATGAACGCATACAGCGAGGCATGCCGTATTATGAATTGGAAAGGGTTGAAACTGTAGGGGCGGGTTTTAAACCCGCCCCTACGGATGGCGAAAACATGCTTATCCGCGGCGAGTGTATTTCCGCCTGCGCTTATCTGAAAGACAAGAACATTAAAGTTGACCTTGTCTATATTGACCCGCCGTTTGCCAGCGGAGCGGATTATGCGAAGAAAGTTTATTTGCGCAGGAATCCGAAAATCGCTGAAGCCCTGGCCAAAGCAGAAGAAGAGTTGGACTTAGAAGAACTCCGCGCCTTTGAAGAAAAGATGTACGGTGATGTTTGGAATAAAGAAGATTATCTCAACTGGATGTATGAAAATCTAACTGCGATAAAAAGCGTAATGAGTGAAACCGCAAGTATTTATGTGCATTTGGATTGGCATATTGGGCATTATGTGAAAGTGCTGATGGATGAGGTGTTTGGGGAGGATAATTTTTTAAATGAAATTGTTTGGCATTATAGCAGATGGAGTACAAACACAGCTAAATTTCAACAAATGCATGATACTTTATTTTGGTACTCAAAAGATTCAAGTGGTTATATTTTTAATGATATTTATCAAGCATACAAAAACGATAAATGGATTGAAGATACTGTAAGAGTTGTCCGGAATGGGAAACTTGTCAGGCTTAAAGATGAAAACGGCAATTATGTAAAAAGAGAAAAAGACAACAAAGGTGTAATAGCTCACGATGTTTGGGAGGATATTAATTTTATTGCCCCTACTGCTGAAGAACGTCTCGAATATGCTACCCAAAAACCAGAAGCCCTTCTTGAACGCATAATCAAAGCTTCCACCGACGAAGGAATGGTTATTGCTGATTTTTTTGGCGGTTCAGGAGTTGCTGTCAAAGTCGCGCACGACCTAAAACGAAAATTCATTCATTGCGATGTCGGCATTAACAGCATTCAAACAACACGCGACCGTTTAGTTGCCGCTGGGGCAGAGTTTGACATTTATGATATTCAGGACGGCGTTTCGCTTTTTCGTAATCCAGTGCAAACAATGGATAAAATGAAGAGCCTAATTACAGGCCTTAAAAATGAGGACGATCTCGATAGTTTCTGGGAAGGTGGAATTCAAGACAGTAAACTTGGGCTGGTGCCGGTATATATTCCCAACCTGCTTGATCATAGCACAAAGGTTCTGGATATTCCACTGATAAACCGCGTTATCAATGAAGCCATGCCCGACCTCCCCGAAGGCACAAAGCAAGTCATTGTCTTTTACGTGGACATTGAAAACGAAGCCGAATTGAAAAAGTTTATTTCTGAATACAATGCAACCGGCATTGATATTGTGCTAAGAGACCTTAAATCTATTTTAGATGATGTCGTTATCAATGATGAAATTGATTACAAGATGAAGGGATTTAAGGCGGGATTCGAGATTGAAATAAAATCATTTATCAGTGATAGGCTCATTCAGAAAATAGATGCCTACAATCAGAAAAAATCTTTGAACGGCTCACCCCCTCTTACTCTCCCCCTTGATAAGGGGGAGCAAGAGGGGGTTGAAAACAGTGAAGAAAGCGAAGAAGAAAACGGAAAGGGGAAAAAGAAAAAAACATTGTTCCGATTTCCATAAGCAAGCATGGACTTGAACTGATTGAGCTTATTAGCCTTGATTGCACAGGCAAAGACGGTAAATGGAAAAGCGATTTTGAACTTAAAATTGATAAAAATGGCTATGTTGTTTTGAACGGTAAAAAAACTAAAGAGTTCTGGAATGCAAAAATTGTATCAGACAAGAAACCGTTACGGATGAAGATTAGAAATATTGCTGGTGATGAATCGGTGATTGTTTTATAACTCAACTTTTGCAAATTTATAAAATCCCCCCTTGCCCCCCTTTTTGAAAAGGGGGGGGGCTGGAAGTCCCCCTTTGAAAAAGGGGGATTCAGGGGGATTTTACAGAAGTTTGATTATACCAGTTTGTCAAAAAGCATCTGATACTATTTTGAAAAGACACAAAAAGTTAAATATGCAAAAGTTGAGTGTTAAGTTTGGCTTTGAGGGATAGTGGGCAAATAGTTCCCTTTTTCAAAGGGGGAAGAGCGCTTAAAATCCGCTTTTGTGCCTAAGTCAGACAGGCTCCGGAAATACATATTATTCAAACTAGAGGAGTAACAAAATATGAAAATTTTAGTGGCCGGCGGGGCGGGATTTATCGGATCTCATCTCTGCGATCGTTTGTTAAAGCTGAAGCACCAGGTGGTATGCCTGGATAATCTTAAGACCGGCCGGCGGGCCAATATTCAGGCAGCGCTTAAATCATCCCGGTTTACATTTCTTCGCCGGGACGTGCGCAGTGCGCTGAACTTGCAGGTGGATTATATTTTCAACCTGGCTTCTTATGCTTCGCCGCCTTATTACCAGGCCTGGTCAATCGAAACCATGCTGACCAATGCCTTGGGAAGTCATCGTTTGCTGGAACTGGCCCGCAAGCAAAAGGCCGGCTATCTTTTTGCCAGCACTTCGGAGGTATATGGAGACCCTCTGCGGCATCCGCAAAGAGAGGGTGACTGGGGGAATGTAAACCCGGTGGGAGAACGTTCCTGTTATGATGAGGCGAAACGCTTTGCCGAGGCTTTAACTATGGAATATTTAAGAAAACATAAAGTGAACGTACGCCTAGTGCGCATTTTTAATACCTACGGCCCCCGTTTGCAAAAAGACGACGGCCGGGTGATTTCCAATTTCATAAACCAGGCTTTGAATCATAAGCCGCTTACAGTCTTTGGTTCAGGCCGTCAGACCCGGAGTTTCTGTTATGTTGACGATATGGTCGAAGGCATAATTCGGGCCGCTTTCCGGCCTAAGACGCGCGGACAGATCTTTAATTTAGGCAATCCCGTGGAATTCAACATTTTAGAAGCGGTTAAGCTGGTACAGAACCTGGTCGGCGCGCCGTTGAAAATAGCTTTCCAACCCCTGCCGGCAGATGATCCCCGCCGGAGAAAACCGAATATATCCAAAGCTAAATCAATTCTGGACTGGTCTCCCAAAGTGCCTCTGAAGCAAGGGTTAATCCGGACGATAGAATGGTTTAGGAACGGAGGTTAGCGGGAGTTGCAGTTTAACACGGACTGCCAATACTGGCGCGGAGATAAGCCTTGTAAAGAGAATCGTCTTTGTGAAGGATGCGAGGCGTACGAGAAACTGGGATTAAGAATTCTCCTGATTAAGGTTGGTGCGCGGGGAGATGTTCTGAGGACCACTCCCCTGGTGGCCGGCTTGAAAAGAAAATATCCCCAGGCTCATCTCACCTGGCTTACGGCCCCGGAATCCGAGGAACTTCTTCGTGATCTGCCCGGCCGGCCCTGCATATCGTGCACCGTCCGCATGAGCGCGGCCGGGGTACGGCCGGGATCGCCGGTTTTAAATACGCCCTGGCGCAGGGCGCGCAGATGATCATCGAAATGGACGCGGATTTTTCCCATCATCCCCGATACCTGCCGGAATTAATTCGCGCGGCGGAAGCGGGGGATGTAGTGGTTGGTTCCCGTTTTGTGCCGGGAGGGAAAGATCTGGACCGGGGTTTTTGGCGGCATGCCATCACAGTCGGGGCAAATTTCTATATCCGAAAAGTTCTGAAGATCGCCAATGTACACGATTGCACTTCCGGCTACCGGTTGTTCCATAGACGGGTACTCGAAGCCATAAAGCTGGACAATACCGTCTCGCTCGGGCCCTGTATTGTGCAGGAACTCCTTTATAAAGCCTCTATGCGCGGTTTCCGGATCCGGGAGATTCCGATTGTTTTCATTGATCGCCGGACCGGCCAGTCGAGTTTCTCCTGGGGGATAATGCTCCAGAGTTTTCTAATGACCTTGATCATAAAATTTCTTTTTTCCAATCTTCGCCGGGTCGAAATCCATGAGGGGACTGAATCCAATAAGCATTTTCTACCCAAAATGTCATTCCGAGCGAAGCGAGGAATCTCTAAAACCCCTGGTGTTCAAAGAGATTCCTCGGTCGCTTCGCTTCCTCGGAATGACAAAAACAGGGGAATTTACTAAAAAATGGCTTTTGGCGGCACACCCATGAGAAGTAATCCGGTGGGCAGTCCCTATCCGGAAGGTTTTATCTACGGCCGGGGTGAGGCCCGGCCGGCCGGGCTATCCCTGGCCGGCCTTAAGATTTCCCGCTGTCTAAAAGCCTTGGCTGGCATTCAGGGTGAGGTCTTGGAGCTGGGTTGTGGCGGCGGCCAATATCTTAAAGCTCTGCGGCGTTATCGGCCGGAGCTTGCTCTGCATGCCGTGGATTTAGCGCCGGACGCCGTAAACGCGGCCGCTGCGATTTCCGGAGTCGTATGCCAAACGGCGGATGTCGCGGCTCTCCCTTATCCGAAGAATAAGTTTTCCGCTGTGCTGGGTTTTGATATTCTGGAACACGTTGCAGATCCGGCGCGGGTATTGCGCGAAGCCTTCCGCGTTTTAGTTTTAGGCGGGCGGCTGCATTTATATATTCCCTGCGAGGGCAATGCGGGCACCATTTATATGCGCCGTAATCATGCCCTTAAAGCCCGCTGGGGAGGGCATAAGCAGCAGTTTACCACCGAGCAAATATCGGAAATGGTCCGCCAGGAGGGTTTTGCAATAATTAGTCTCAGGTATGCGGACTACTGGTTGACCCAGCAGTTTGACTATGCTTTCTTCTCGCGGCTAGCCGGAAGTGCTCATTCGGAAGAATGGTGGGCGGCCCAGTCCTTAAGCCGCGGCGGAGGAATCAAGGGCTGGGGGCTGCGCCTGGTCCGACGCGTGCTTTCCGTAATTTCCTGGCTGGAAGGTACGGTGCGCCGGAACCGGAAAGGGGCTATGGGAGTCCATTTGACCGCACGGAAAATACGGACTTAGGTAGTATTTGTGACGGAAGTACTTTTTAACGGAATTCTCACATTCTGTCATTCCGAGCGAAGCGAGGAATCTCCACGAGAACGCTGAATTTAAAAGGGGTTTTGGAGATTTCTCGGCTTTGCCTCGAAATGACAAGAATAGGGAAATTTACTTCTGCAACAGGAATTAATTAAGTAAAACAGGAGCATAGCGTGAGCCGCGTATTATTATTAAATCCGCCGGGCACAAAAAATTACATCCGGGATTATTTTTGCTCCAAGCTTTCTAAGTCCTACTATATATCTCCGCCGGTTACCCTGCTGATGCTTTCAGGAATTTTGGCAGAGCAACATGAGCTTATAGTACTGGATGCCATGGTAGAAGCCATAAACCGGAATCAGTGCCTGGAACGGATACGCGCCGCCCGGCCGGAAGTGATTATCACTCTGGTGGGCGCGGCTTCCTGGGACGAAGACCGCGCCTTTTTGGAAGCAGTGAAAGCTGCTACCGGGGCCTATATTACGGCCATCGGCGACGTGCTGCTGGAAGATACCGAGAACCGGCTGGAGGAAGCTCGCGCCATAGACGCGGCTTTATTGAATTTTGCGGCTCCGGATATCCTCTCCTTGATTCCCCGGCCGGACGGCCGGATTATTCCTAATGCGGTTTACCGCGGATTAGACGGCAGGGGATATATAAACGGAGGAATTACAAAGGTACAGGGAGAATACCAGGTTCCCCGTCCCCGGCATGAACTTTTTCCTTTGCGCAGGTATCGTTTTCCCTTTATGGTCAGCCATACCATGACCGCTGTGCTGACGGATTATGGTTGTCCTTTTGCATGTGCTTTTTGCGTGATCCCGACGCTGGGTTTCGGCCTGCGGCCGCTTTCCGGGGTGATCGAGGAATTGATTTTTCTGAAAAACCTGGGCCTAAAGAAAATATTTTTTTTGGATCAAACCTTCGGCGTGCGGAGCGAACGCACTTTAAAGCTTTGCCGTGCCATGCAGCAGCACCAATTACAGTTTAAATGGTCTTGTTTTTCGCGAGCGGATGTTTTAGAACATGATATACTGCATGCGATGGCGGCTTCCGGATGCCATACCATAATTTTTGGAGTGGAAAGCGGGAGTGAAGCAACGCTTGCGAGATATGGCAAGCGCGTGAAACTCGAACGAATTCATAAGACCCTGGCCGCCTGCCGTAAGGCCGGCATACGGACTGGCGCGACTTTTATACTGGGACTTCCCGGAGAGAATGAGGTCCAGGCGCGGGCTACCCTGGAGCTGGCCTTGAAATTGCCCCTGGATTTTGCTTCTTTTAACGTGGCCGTGCCGCGGGCCCGAACCGGCTTGCGTGCGCAGGAGATAGCCGCGGGCTTGATTGCCCGCGAAGAGTGCGTTATGGACCAGTCCGGTCGGCAGGGAGCCGTGAGCACGCCGGAGCTTCCGGCCGGGAAAATATTAGCCTTACGGCAAGAGGCGATATGGCGTTTCTACCTGCGTCCGGCCTATCTGCTGCGCCGCTGCTTAAGCCTGCGCTCCTGGTGGGATTTTAAAACCCAGGTCTGGGACGGGATCGGCGTGCTGGCCGATGCTTGGGGTAAGGAAAAATAAATAAGAAAGTGTCGCCAAAAGGCATTTTCAGCCAAATTCGGTGAGTTTGTCATCCCGAGTGAAACGAGGGATCTCCAAGAAAACGCTTGATTAGTAAGTGTTCCAGGAGATTCCTCGGCAAAGCCTCGGAATGACATCCGTAGCGAAATAATTCGAAAACGCTTAATGACGACAGTTCCATAATCGGGGGATTTACACCTTATGATGACGTTCTGGTCTTTTGCCGGACAATGGATTCTAACGGTCCTGGCGGCTGCCTTGGCAATTTATATGCCCGGCAGACTGTTACTGCGTCTGCTGAAAATGCCGATGACAATATTGGAGCGCCTGGCAGGTTCCCTGGTCAGCGGTATGGCACTCTTGGTCCTGTTCTATTGGGGAATATCCGTGCTGGATTTTCAATTTCTACTCTGGTTTTACGTACTGGGGTGCGCCGGGTTTGAAGGCTGGCTGACTTTAAAGGAGGAACAGAGAAAAAAACAAGTACCGCATTTTACTAACGCTCCCTTGCCGGAAACCCTGGTGAAGTTCTGGCCGTTGGGTCTATTGGTCCTGGGAGGGATGATCGCTCAAGCCTGGTTCATGGTCTTTACGGCCTGGCAGGGACCGGAAGGCATGAGTCTTCTGGCCTGGCATGCCCAGGACGCTCCCTGGCACGTTTTCAATATCCATCAGTTTGCGCATGGTTTTCCTCCGGAAATGCCGGGATTTGCCGGCCAGATGCTGAGGAATTATCACATGTTTTCCGACCTGCTATGGGGAGCGATAGTATTTATGGTTCCCATCGATCCCTGGCATGTATATTTTCGCGTGGCCCCGTTTTTATATTCCGGATTGCTGACTTTGACGGTTTTCGTTGTTGCCCGGGCCTGGTCCGGACAGAATAAAATCGCTTACTTGGCCGCGGCTTTAACGATTTTCAGCTCGAATTTCGGATACCTGATGCCGCTTTTTTTCGGAGAGGAAGGTAAATATTTTATTTGGGATTCGGTTTTCTGGGTTACATCTCCCATGCTTAATATTTTCAATCCCGGGGTTTCCGCTTCTTATGCCTTGGTAATGATGGGTTTGTGGGCCCTTTTGCGATGGTTAAGAGAACGCCGCCCGGCCGGCTTAATTCTATTGGTTCTGCTATGGGGAGTACTGCCCGGATTCAAGGTTTATCCCGGCCTTTTAGTGATGGCGGCCTTATTAGTTACCGGTTTGCTTATGCTGGTTTTTCATCGCGATTGGGGCGGGATAATCGCCGGGGCGGTCTTGAGCCCTCTTTTTCTATTGGTTTTTCTGCCGCCCAATCTTCATGCTCCGGGCCTGGTGCGTTTGCTGCCCGGATTCAATTTGGGAACAATGTTAGTGGCGCCCGACCGTATGGCACTTATGAGTTCCGCGGATTTCAAGATGTTGTTTATCCAGAAACCTTGGCTGGTGGGTCTAATCATGGCCGGCTTATTATTAATTTTCCTGGTGGGAAACCTTGGGGTGCGGGCCATCGGGTTGGTCAGCCTGCTCAAAACCGTCCGGCATCCGCGCCGCGCGGATCCCTTCATGCTTTTTATCACATTAATGGTTGGCGGCGCATTGGCCGGGGCAGTGCTTTTTGTGCAAGTCGGCATGAAATGGAATACCATACAATTCTTTTATTATGCTGTGCTGATATCCGTTCTGCCGGCTGCCGAGCAATTCTGGAGATGGGGACACCGGCTCAAACCCGGATGGCGGCGGGTTTTTCTGGCCGGTTTTATATTATTGGGCCTGCCGGGTATAATTCAAGCCTGGTGGGTAATTGATTTCAAGCATGAGCTGACTCCCCAGACCTGCGAAGCCCTGGCGTGGCTTCGCAAGACAGCCGGAAAAGATGAAGTTATTCTTGCGCCCCTGCCGGATAAACTGGTAGCCGACCAGGACTATCGGCAATGGCAGCATGAACGGGACCGGGGAGTCATGACCTCCATGAAGGCCTGGCGCCGGGAAGCCAGGGACCTGTTATCTTCTGGTACCATTGTTCCTCCGAAGTCCCGGCCGCTGGCCCCGGTTTCAGTGGGGAAATCATCCCCAACGCCTTCCTCCCAGAAGGAGAGACAGACCGAAGCCCAATTGAAATTAAAGACTTTGGTTAAAGCGGAAACCCGGGCCAAGCAGGCTGTTTTGGAAAAAAAGCGGGCCTTGGCCCGGGCCCGGGATGCCCGGGCGCTCAAATCTTCGCAAAAGAATGAAGCTGACTTGAAAGTTGTGGTTCTGGAAAAAAATATTGCCGAAGCGGCCGGTTCTACCAAGGCTGCAGGGACGCTGAGGGACGGCGGCCTGGGGAAAGCAGAAGAACTTCCAGTTGGGGATGTCTTGGAAGAAAAAGCCGCTTCTGAGGTTTTAAGCCGAGAGGAAAAATCAGGAGTACAAGATCAGGAGGGTTTGAATGAAGCAGAGAAAGAGGATGAATTTGAGGATAAGGAGTTAAATGAAGATTCCGCCTTAAGCCTGACCGATCACGGGGTCTTTAATGAACCAGTTGAAAAAAAAGAGGAGGGCGTGAGCCCCAGCAACCAAGGGTCCTCTTTAGCCGAGGTTTTGACCCAGGAATTATCAAAAAGGGAGGCTTTAATCCAGGAAGAGCATAAAGCCAAAGCAGAGGTTCTGGCCAGGAAGGAGGAATTGGCGCAAGCCGGGAAACAATTGCAAAGTAAAATCCGCGCACGGAAAAGGGCCTTGGTAAAACTACAGGAAATAACCGCGGCCATGTCCGAGCCCAAGCCGCCCCGGCCCTCTTCAGAGGCTTTGGAAGAGGGCGTGAAAAAGCCGGAGCCTACCCGGGAAAGTAAATCCTCCCGCTGGATGGATTCGCCTTTGGTAGCGGCCTTGACATTTCGGAACACCTATTTAGAGGGGACTATTTCCGGTCAAATTATGGGATATAGGGTGCAGGAACGGGCCCGGCGCATGCGTTACTTTTATCAACAGGCCGATATTCTGGAAGCGGTTAAGTTTCTCCGGGATGAGGATATTACCTATGTGATTTTACCGGAAGGAACTTCCTGGTCTTTTAATCCCGATGGGGTGCCCCTCCGGAAGGTTTACGAAAATGAGGAGCTCGCTATTTATAAATTCATTCCCCGCAGAGCATGGTAATGGGGGGGGAGTGTGTGCAAAGAGATTCCTCGGTCACTTTGCCTGTCCTGGATGATTTTGTCCAGGGTTCCCTCGGAATGACAGGATGAGGGAAATTCTCAGGAAAATGTTTTTTGGCGACACGTTCATGAGCGCCGGAGTAAGCCGGTTGAGAATAGTATATGTTATTATTTGTATCAACGGCCTGGCGGCGGGAATTTATCTCGCCGGTTTTCATGGATTGCTCCAGGCCGGGTTCCCACCAGAACTGCATCTCGCAGGGCTCGGCGGAGTAGTCCTGGCGCTGGCTTTGGGACTGCTGCTGGCTTGGGCAAGCTGGTTCATCACCCGTATGGCCGGGGAACGATGGTTAGGCGTTGATTCCCAACAGGCCGGCTGGGTGGCTGCGCTATGCGATCTGCCTTGGCTTATTCTCCCCCTGGGATTAATACTTTATCCTCTCATGCATACTTTCGGGAGCGGACTCTCGCTGGACATCCTGGGACAGGTGCGCTTTCCCTGGCAAAAAGAATTTATAAATCTTCCGCCGCCGGGATATATTTTATTGCTCTGGGCCGGTCCGGCTTGGACCCTGCCATGCTTTCTGAAAATGCTCTGGGGAGTAAAAAAAATGCTGGCCCGGGCCCGGGCGCCGGGAGGGGAGCGAGCCTTAGGCCGGGGACGAAATCTTTTTTTCATAGCAGTGGTTTTTTACCTGGCGCTGGGGGTCTGGACGACTGCGATTTATCCGCCTACCGGGGATGAACCACATTACCTGCTAATGACGCATAGTCTGGGGCATGAGGGCGATCTGGATTTAACGGATAATATGCAGCAAAAGGATTTTCAGGAATTCTATCCGGCCGCGGAACTGGATTTTCATCATGCCTCCCCGCCGGAGCCGGGGAGCAGAATGATTTCCAAACATTTCCCCCTGGTCTCTTTAATAATTCTTCCCGGATATGCTCTCCTGGGGAGGATGGGCGCGGTTTTCATAATTATATTATTTGCCTCAACCATAGCCCTGAGTTTGTATCATCTGGGTCTCGGCTTTGGTTTTTCCCGAAGTCAGGCTATAACCGCCTGGGCCGTGGCAGTATTAAGCATGCCTTTGGCAGTCTATTTTGACCTGATTTATACCGAGCTTCCCGCCGCCCTGGTATTACTACTGGGAGTATGGTTCTGGTTCCAGGGAGGAAGGCGGGGAGTATGGGGGACTGCGCTGGCAGCCGGGCTGCTGCCCTGGTTATACCCAAAATATATTGTGCTCTCCGCTCTGCTCGGGATTTTATGGTTATTTACGCCGCGAGTTCGGATAAGGTATTTTCTGCTTCCCGGCCTGGCGGCTTTGATATCGGGTTTGGGATTTATTTATTTTTTTAATCAACTCTATGGCTTGGGCCTGTCGGATAATCCCTTTGGAACCTTTTCCTGGCCCTGGTCGCGGCTAGGCTTACGAAATGCCTTGGGGCTTTTAATTGACCGGAATTTTGGAATTGTGCCCAACTCGCCGGCTTTAATTTTAGGCTTGGCCGGACTTTGGTTATTTTACCGGAAAAACCGGACAGCCTCCGTCATAATAACCGGTATTTTTTTGGCACAATATCTCCTCTATATGTCTTTTGACGATTTTTCCGGAAGTTCGGCGGTCTTCTCACGCCAGATGATTCCGGGAACTGTCCTGCTGCTGCTCATGATTCCTGCAGGGTGGGAACGCGCGCGTAAATTGGGCCCGGTTACGCGTACTATTGCCGGAGTTATGGTCTTGGCGGGAATAGGCTATGCCTGGCTGTATGCAGCCTGGCCGGTACTGCGTTACTTGTCGCCTAAATTAAAACTCTGGAACGCGCTGGGTTTTACTCCCTCCCTGTTTCCCGGTTTTTTACCCGAGTTTGGGGCCGGAACCGCTCTTTGGGGCGGAGCCTGGCTGGCGGGAATAGGATATTTTATTTGGTGCTTGACTAGAAGCCGGAGAAATTAGTCTGTTTTTTTGTGTTGTCATTCCCGAATGTATTTATCGGGAATCCAGAAAAGCACTATTTTAAAAGCATTGAAAAATCTCTGGATCCCGGCTTAAAGCATGCGGGAATGACAACCAAGGTGTCGCCCCGGCTAAAGTCCAGGACTAGCCCCTCCAGAACAGGCCGGACTCTAAGATGACAACATTGATTCTGATGGTTACTCTTTTTATGAATTATGCTACGGTGTTTTTAGTACCGTAACTAGCATCTGTTGCGGAAAGGTTGTTTTCTGAAAGGGTTGTCATACCCGAATGATCTTATCGGGTATCCAGTGACTTTTAAACC
>CBDUZI010000048.1:0-21105 GCA_965371665.1 uncultured bacterium | reverse complement strand
CTTTACAAAAGGGGGAGAATGACTAAAGTCCGACAGACTCCTAGTGTAGTGTCTCATAAATAACTTGACTGGCTTTTTATAATTGTTCGTCACCCCGGTGAAAACCGGGGCCCAGGAAGTTGTTTGAAAATAAACAAGATAAAGTTCTGGATACCGGCCTGTCCTGCCTGTCCTGGATGATTTTGTCCAGGGGATGGTTTAGTCCAGGGAGAAGGGGGCAGGGGGATTTGCCAAAAAAACGCACAACTATCTGTTCAAAATCCCCCTTAATCCCCCTTTTTCAAAGGGGGAAACTTGAAAAAAATGTCTTTTGCTGTTAAGTCCGACAGGCTCCTAGTTGTGAAAACGGTTTCCGCTACAAGATTTTGGAAAAAGACCTGGCTGGACGTATTAAATAATATGTTTATTTTACAATTGTTTTTATCAACATAAAAGTGTCCAACTCTTGTTATTAAACTTAAAAAAACAATGTATTTGACTCAAATATACTTCTAAATCTGAGATGGGATGGAATAGTTATGCTAACCCTTCTTGATATAGTCATACGGCCCAGAAAGTTTTTTGAAGAATTGGATAAATCTCAAAACTTACAACCGTCTATTACATACCTGTTCATAACTTCAATATTATTTGCAATTACCTCAATTATTTCCCATTTTCACCAGATTCCCATGATTGAAAAACCGCTCTGGCCTCATCCCCAATATCGATTATTTCAAGCCATAGCCTTGCCCGTTATTTTCTCAGCCGGCTGGTTAATTTGTTCGGGCACAGCCTTAGGGCTGAGCAAACTATTGCGGGTAAAAAGTAATCTTTATCGAATCTTGACCATAAGCGCTCCCGCTCTCTTTGTTCCCTTATGGCTGATTCTCTGGCCCACAGAAATCGCAATTTCTCTGGGAATTTTTAGATATTCCGCCCCAGGATTTATAGGCTTATGGATACATCACTTAGAACCGGCGCTGCTGTTAATCTATACTATTATTTTGTTCACTTTAGCTCTCTGGCAGGTTTTCCAGATATTTCTTCGGGAAGCCTTTAGCATCGCGGTTTTTTCTTTGATTCCCATGCTGGCCTTCTGGGCCATGATTTTGCGGTAAATAGCGATGCACAATCCCTAAGGGCCGCTCCCTGAGGGAGCGGCCCTTATTTAATGATAATGATATTGGTGATATCGGGAATGTTGTTTGAAACGCTCTTTCCCCAATACTTTATTCTCCGAACGCCAGCATGGTGAGGGTTTGATTGATATGCAAGGCATTATATTGCTCTCCATAGGTTGCAAAACCAATAACCGGAGCGACCTTCAGGATTTCAAAAAGCTCGGGACTGATCTTTTTCTTTTCCGCTTCCAGGTAGCGCAGGATGCAGTTGAAAGCGATGATTGCGCTTACCGAGCCGTTTAATTCTTCCTCTACGCCCTTGACCGCAGCCGCAAGATTAGATTTGACGTCGCCGGGATTCATGACTGAAACCGTGGCGCCTTCGGCAATATTGCAGTAAAATTTTATACCTTGGTTTTCCACTAATTGCTGTGGGCTGCGATTATAAAAACCGTCCGGCAGATTGACGGCCACAGGATTGTCCATAAAAACATCGGCGATCTTTTCTAACGGCGTATTAATGGCTTCGGCATACGCCACGGCCGCCGGTTTATGGTCGAATTCATAAACGATGCGTTGTTCCGGATCGGCTTTGGTAATTTTCAGAACTTTGCCCGAGGGCTCATAGCTGGAGGTTTTAAATACGGCCCAGGGATGCGAGGTTTTAATGAGCGCTACTACGATAGCATCGGATGAAGCCTGCTTTCCGCCGCAAACATAGGTCTTTTTAAATTGCAGATCATCGCCGGCCGAGCCGCCTACCACTACGAGCTCGGGCGCGATATCCTTTATCCCCTCCAGACAGGCTTCTTCTTTCCCGCTGAGTCCGTCCGGCAGAACCATCAGCACATGTTTTTTAGGATCCAAATCTTTTATATTTCCTCCTAAATCAGCCACAGCCATTTCCAAGGCCTTAGCCGCGGTCTGTTGAGGATTGCGGCTTAATCCGGAAGCCATGCCAATACCGGCGTTAAAAACTCCGGAGGCAAAACTCATGGCCGTCAGCGATTTAGTTAAAAAACCTTTAGGCGTTATTTCGCCGGCCGTGGAGCACCCGATCAACTTGACGTCCGGCAGGGCTTTACCCAACTCGTCCACTAATTTTTGCCCGTCATGCGCCATGGTGGAAAAAAATACCACAAGTTTACTCTCATCCTGTTTGACCTGTGAAACAATTTCCTGCACCGCAGCCGAGGTGTCCGTATTCATGCTTACGCCGGTCTTCACTTCTAAGCTCATGGTTGAACCTCCCGAAAAAATAGAATTAAGTAGTTTTCTAGCAGCCGGACGCGGGAGCTGCCTAGAAACGGTCCAGCAAATTTTTAAATTTACTCCGCGCCAGGTCTGCTCCCAGCATACTTGCCAAAAGACTAATGCATTTTTCCAAAAAATCTATAGGCCGAGTTTCCGGATTAATCTCCTGGGCAAAAACGTCAACTAAAGAAGCATTCACAGGACCAAAAACTTTATTGACTATCTCTTTGGCCTCAGCCTGTAATGACATCCCATCACCTCCCCTGATTAAAAATTTTCACCTGACAATTAAAATCCCTGCTTTTTTCCAGCCTTTCGCCTTTAGTGAAACTCCTGCGCTTTGCTTCGGCTTAACTCAGGAACTAGCTATCACTGGCCATTGTAATCAGGTGCTCAAGACGTGTTTTTATTTCATCGCCGGACGCGTTTAACTGCTGAGTAGCGGCTGAAAGTTCCTCCGTAGTGGAACTAATATTCTGCAAATTAATTTGAACACTATTGATACCGCTGCTTTGGCGTTCGGTCTGCTCCAGTATCTGCTGAAATTGTTCGCTGAATTTGCGCATGATTTGCTCCAGGGAAATCAAGGCTTTTTGAGAAGAATCCGCGACATTCTGCACTTGGGAGACGGTTTCTTCATTGGAATCCGATAGTTCTATGACTTTATTAGTTTGTTCCATTATATGCTTGATGATTATAGTTACATCCTTGGCAGAGGTCGAACTTTGTTCCGCCAGTTTACGAACTTCTTCGGCTACCACGGAGAAACCCCGGCCATGCTCTCCCGCCCGGGCCGCCTCTATGGCCGCATTCAGGGCCAAAAGATTGGTTTGCGAGGCGATGCCTTTAATAATTTCCACGAACTGACCGATTTCACGACTAGAGCCGGACATCCCTTCAATTAATCCAATATAAGTACATAGAATTTGCTTAATTTCAAGCATTAGTTTCAGCGATCGAGCGGCCTCCGCTTGGTATTGCGAAGTCGTTTTCATAGCCGCTTGGTTTTGCAGCACAACATCTTTAATAAAGTTCGATACTTGGCCAAAGGAATTATTGAGATTATCAGTAATACCGTTAATTTCGGAAATTCGCTCGCTCTGGTCGACAGAACTAGTGGCGATATGCTGAATGGAGGCGGCTAATTGCAGTGCCATTTCAAAAACCTCGGAGAGCAAGGTCCGAAAATCCTGCAGTCGCCGGGTCAATTGCTCGAATTTGACCGTAACCTGCTGTTGTTTCAGCAGTTGGTCCCTGATCCGGCCAGTGAATTGCAAAAGCTCATGATTGATATTTTCCGGCAGGGGGCCGGGATCACGGGAATCCGCGAGAGCCTTAAGTCTTTGCGAGAGGTGTGCCATATCAGACGAGGATAATGTTCCGTATATTTCTTGCCAGAGCCACACCAAGACGGCTCCGCCGGCTAATGAGGTTGCCAAGGCTAAACCGCAAAATAACCAACTTAGTTGATTAATCAGCAAACCGATGAGAAAGCTGGAAGAAAAGACCACCCCACTACCCAGGGCAAATCCCGGCAGTAAACTGCCAGATGAAATCGCGGAAAACCGAGCAGTATCCATATTAGATTTAAACGGCATTAAAAGTCCTTGTTCTTCCCCTTTGGAGCCATTTCCGTATTCAATAATATTCCGGGTATTGAGGAAGTAATATTTAATATTTAAGAATGTTAGAGTTAATGCCCTTATAAGTTATTCTCCATGCAATAACAGAGACAACCCTAACTTATTAAATCCCTTTTGGAAAAACAAAGGATTCATCCCATCAGATTAGTAATAATAACTGATAATCAATTGCTTTTCAAGGAAAACATTACCACATTATTATTATAAATTTCAGCCACAATATTAAATTACCCCGCACTGAAGTTCGGAAAATTTGATCCGTCCTGTCCGGCATCCGGGAGAGAATACATGAAAAAAACGCTGGATACTACTTTACTCTTTGCAAAAATCAAGAGATAACCTAAAATAGAACAAATGACGAAATTTATATTTTTTATCCTCTATTTTCGTCTTTTGTTCTCTGCGAGGCCAAAATGTTCTCTCACCTGCATGTTCATAGTCATTACTCACTTTTAGATGGAGCCTCATCTCCGAAAGAACTCTGTCAAAGAGCGGCTGAACTGGGATATACCAGTCTGGCCCTTACTGACACCAATAATTTATATGGGGCCTTGAGCTTCACAGCTGCTGCTATAAAGAGGCCGGCCTGCGCCCCATAATCGGCGCGCAGATCACCCAGTCCCTGCCCCCGGAAATAAATGAACCCTACGCCGTGGTTCTGGCTCTGGATACCGCAGGATTCTCAGAACTCTGCAGCCTGATCAGTGATCGCCGGCTTAACCCGGATTTTGATCTGCCAGCCGCTCTGAAAAAAACCAGTTGCCACGTCGCCATGCTTACTGACAATCTTGTCCTGGCCAAAGCCGTGTCTGCCGCCAAATCCGGGAAAGAAGTTTATTTCGAACTTGTTGATCACTCTCCGCGCGGCGAGCCAGGAAGGATGTTCCAGGCCTGCTGGTCCGCATCCCTGGCCGGAGGATCAGGAAAATTGCACACTGTAGCGGCCCGGGATTTACCGCAGCATACGGGCCGGCAGGTGTGGGCCTATGGCTGGCTTGTGACCTGGCGCCGGACCCGCGTGCAGCGTACCGGTAAAATTATGAAATTTGTGACCCTGGAGGATCTGACCGCCACTTTTGAGGTCACGCTCTTTCCCGATGCTTATAGCCGGGAATGGCACAAATTCCATGGACCCGGCCCGTACCTGGTACGCGGCCGGGTCGAGAATGACCACGGCGCCATCACCCTCACCGCGGAGCGGATGGAAAACCTGGGTGCCGGACGTAATGCCGGAATCGGGATTCCTGCCCGGCCTTTTTCCCCGGATAGCCGAGGGTTGGGGGCAGACCTAAAAGCTTGACGAAAACCAATTATGTTGCTATATTGTGATTCACAATGCATTATATTATGATGCAAGAGGTGATCAGCTTGAAAGCCATTACTATCCGTGATCTTCCCGCTCAAATAATCCATGCCATTCAACAACGCGCCCTGCAAAGGCATACCAGCATCAATAAAGCGGTGATAAGTTATCTGGAAGAGATTATTTTGAAGAAACCAAAACCCAAAAACCAATATCATGACTTGGATTATTTGGCCGGTTCCTGGAACAAACCAGCGGCTGCGAACTTCCGGGAAAAACTATCACGGCAGCGCCGCATAGATCCGGAACTATGGCAATGAACAAAATTCTGCTGGATACCTCAGCCTATTCAGCTTTTATGCGTAATCATACCCTGATCAAACGGGCGATTCAGGAAGCCGATGAAATATTCCTGAGTCCTATTATCCTGGGCGAATTAAAGTCCGGTTTTTGCAAAGGAAAAAGAACCGAAAAGAGCCTGAAGGAATTAGACGCTTTTTTGTCCTCGCCGCGTGTGAGTCTCCTGGATATGGATCTGGAAACCTCGGAGCGGTATGCCATTATTATTAATGCGCTCTGGACCTCAGGCACACCGGTACCGACTAATGATATTTGGATAGCCTCCATTGCCATGCAGCATGGTTTGCGGATTCTTACAACTGACAGCCATTTTCTAAAAATATCACAGGTGATAACGGATTATTTCCCGATTGAAGCTTAATCCCCGCTCTTCAAGGCTGTGTTATAATATAAATATTTCTCAGTTTGCCGTCATACCGGCGAAACAGGCTGTGTCATAATAGTTTTTTAAGGTTGTCATCCCGGACTTGATCCGGGATCCAGGACGCATACTGCTTATATTACAATGATTTCCTGGATCCCGGCTTTCGCCGGAATGACAAAAAAATGCAAAAATACGAATTATGACACAGCCTGGAAAGCCGGTATCCAGGAATGTGGATTTCAAAGGCTTTTCTGGGCCCCGGTTTTCACCGGGGTGACGATCAAAAGCATAAAACCTTAATAATTTGAGGAAGAAAAAGCTTATGGGAGACCCTCCCAGAAAGTGTAATTATGCCCCGCTGTATTTTTCATCTCGATCTGGATACTTTTTTTGTGTCCGTGGAACGCCAGCTGGATCCCACTCTCCACGGCCGGCCGGTGATTGTATCGCCGGGCACGGCCCGCAGCGTGGTGGCCGCCGCCTCTTATGAAGCGCGCAGGTTCGGCGTGCACTCGGCCATGCCGTTCGCCCAGGCACGCCGGCTCTGCCCCCAGGCCGTAGTGCGGCCCGGCAATTTTCCGGCCTATCAAAAAGCCTCTTGTTCCTTCTTTAATATCCTGGAGGCTTTTTCACCGGACATTGAACCGGCCTCCCTGGATGAGGCTTATATTGATTACACCAACTGCCGGGAACTGCTTGGCCCTCCCCTCACAGCCGCGGGTCTGATTCAACAGCAAGTAAAAAGCGAATTAGGCCTGGATCTGAGCATCGGTATTTCCACCTCAAAAGCGGTCTCTAAAATCGCCTCGGCCCTGGCCAAACCCGTGGGTATTTTATATGTCCTCCCCGGCTATGAAGCAAAATTGCTCGCGCCTCTGCCGATCCGTAAATTAATGGGAATCGGACCAAAAAGCGAACCCCAATACCGCGCCCATGGCATACGCACTATTGGCGACCTGGCCCGGCTGCCGCGTTCCCTGGTAACCAGGGTTTTCGGCGAAACCGGCCGCAGCTTACAAGGTATGGCCCGCGGAGAAGACCAGACTGCAGTCCAGCGCCGCCGGCAAGCCAAGTCCCTGAGCCATGAAGAAACTTTTACGCATGATACTACGGACCGTGAATTTTTACGCCATGCTCTGTATCGTTTAGTGTGTGAGCTCGGCTACCGTCTCCGGCGGAATAATCTTGGCGCTCAAAAATTATGCGTAAAAGTACGCTATGCGGATTTTTCCCTTCACACCCGTTCCCAGACCCTGCCCCAACCAAGTAATCTGGATGGACGGCTGTTCGAGACCGCCATTGAGTTGTTAGACCGCCTGGTAGTACGCCGGGTACGCATTCGCCTGCTGGGATTTGCGGCTCAGGATTTGGTGAAGCATGCTCAGCAGCTCTGTCTGCCGGAGACACCGGCCCGCGAACGGCAGGACAGCCTGCTGCTGGCAGCGGACAAACTCCGTGCCCGCTACGGATACAGTATCATCCAGTGGGCCAGCCTCCTGCGCCAGGACACAGAGTAAATTCAAATCTTGCATTCCCAGCGATGATGTACTAAAATAAATAGGTAGTCAAACTCCGACGGAGGTCCTCTTTATGGAGGAATATTTAAAGCAGCTTCAGACGCTGGTGCGAAAACCGGACCTCACATCACTGGATATACGCGACGGCATAATTGCCGCCTATGTAGTGATCAGCCGGTTAAATCAGCTCCAAGGTAACCCGGATATAGGACTTAAGCAGACTCCGCCCGAACTAGCCAGGCATATTAAAGGCTGCATGGCGGCATTTTTTTGGGAACAGGGATTTAACTTCGAGAACCCCACCCCGGATCACCTGATCGAGACTAAAATCATGACCGATAGCATAACCCAGGTTTATGCCATGCCGGAAAACCTTCAAATCGCTCTAAATGAAGTTATCGATCTTTTAGTCGGACGGTTCCAGGGTCAATCAATAACCTTGTCCCCCGAAGTTCAAACCTTAATCGACCCGCCGTTGTTGGAAGAAAACCGGCCTGAACCAGCTCCTCAAAAACAACCGAAGAAAAATAAAAAAACCGCCGCAGAGCCGGTAACCTCAGGCGAGGCGCCCCCTACTGAGAAAAAGCCGAGAAGAAAAAAGAAAAAAGCAACGGTCGAAGGCCAGGAGAAGCCCAAGCGCCGGAACCCCCGGCAAAATAAATTAAAGATTGATCTCTCCTCCATCCAAATGCCGAATGATTTCATGCTGGAAAAAGAGGAACCCCTGGCCGGACCCGCTCCCCAGCCGTTTCCGGTCGAGGAAACACCGCTGGCCGGCGAGGAACCCAACCCGGCACCGCCCACTGCCGGCGATTCTGAATCCATGAACGATGCGAAATTGTTATCCAAACTGACTCTTGATTGGCAGCCGGAAACCGAACCCTTGCTTTCCGAGCAAGAGCCCGCATCGTTGCCCGAGGATGAACCCGCATCCGTCGATCCCGGGACTGCGTCTCCTGTGAGCGAGGCCTGGGACCCGGAGCCAATACCAGAGCCTCCGGATATCCCGGAAATCGCAGACAACCGGATTTCGTTCCCGTCCCCGGAAGAACCCGTATTGGAACCAAGCGAAGAAGAATCGGGATTGGGTGAGCAGCAGGAAGAGATCCCAGACCCAGAGGCAGAACCGTCTTCTGCTTCCAGGACAGAGTTGGAGGAATCAGAAATGGAAAAATCTGAATATTTTACACCCGAGAGTGATCCCACGCCTGAATCCCAGATCTCCGGCGAGGCTGATTCTCAGACCATTCCGCAGATGCCGGCGTTGGTGAAAAAAAAGGGCGGTCTCCTGGCCATGATATCCATGTTACTATTGGGTCTGATCCTGGGCGCGGGTGGAAGTTACTACTGGTTCGGCATTCACGAGGCCCAAGTCGCCCAAGCCGAGATTGAGGAATTACAACAGCAATTGGCCGAAGCCAACCATGACCTGGAAACCGCCCAAACGGAGTTGGCCACCGTTCAAGAACAAGCGCAAAAATTAAATGAAGACCTGGATCTGCAACGGGAAGCCTCGCTGCAGCCGGTGGCCAAACCCAAATACATCAAGTCCGGCCGGGGCGTAGTCCTCTATTGGCTGGATAAAGAGGTTGTGCGGAAGTACTATTTCTACCGTGCCAAGGGCCGAAAAGCCAGGCTGAAAAAGATCAGCGACCAGCCTATGAGCAAGAATATCATGTATCTTAAAAAAGTCAGCCCCGGTACCTGGCGCTACGCAGTGTCCGCGGTTGACATGGACGGAGAGGAAACCGATCTCAGCGAAGTTTTAAAATTAAGATTCCCCTTGCGTTGATTTCCGGTCAACGCTCCCGGGTTTCAAATCAAGGACAACTGCTTATCCGCCGGGGTTTTCTTTTTATTCTTTGGTTCGGAATCGAAAATCCTGACCTTGCCGTAAATTCCGTCATAGCCCGCCACAGTCAGGACTTCTCCTCGCCGCATGCGCATAACCGCCTCGGCTGTTTGTTCACCCGCCAGTTCGCTAATCGCTTCCCGGGGTATAAAAAGCAGCACGTTTAATTCATTGCCGCCTTCCCGCACGAGTTGATCCCATACTCCCTGGACTTTTTTAGTGGCCGGGCCTTGCCCCAGGGCTTCTCCGATTACCTCGTCCAAAGGAACTAAATGCACGCTAGGCACGGCATGTTCGGGTATAAATCCCGGGGGACGGTCAGCCAGAGCTTCCACGCGAGATGCTACGCCTCCGGTCAAGGCTTTGTGACAGACCGGACAAAGGCCGTTCAATTCCAGGTATTTTTCAGGCGGAATAGCCTGGCCGCAAGCGCTGTGTCCGGGCCAATGGTACTTCCCTTCTTCCGGGAAAAATTCAACCGTAAAACGGAAACGCTCCCGGTCCCGGTTAAGCAATGTTTTCCGCAAAAGCTTCCAAGTCAGAGGCCCCTTGAAAGCATTGCATTCCCGGCCGATTTTGGAAGGCGAATGCGCGTCCGAATTCGAGATGATTGCCAGGTTATCCAGCTGGGACAAACGCCAATTCATTTCCGGGTCTGAAGAAAGACCGGTCTCCACCGCCGCGATATGCGGCAACTCCTCCTCAAAGCACTCGGCCAAAGAATCAAATCCCGACCGTTCGCCCAGGACCGAAAACCAGGGCGTCCAGATATGCGCCGGTATTACAAGGGTCTCGGGATCAATTTCCCGTACCAGTTTGCATAGATGACGGGCGGAAAATCCAAGAATCGGCCGTCCGTCGGAAGCCACATTCCCGCGGGAAGCCAGGAGACGGTTAATCTCTCCGACGGTTTCCAAAGAACGGGCTATCAGGATGGTATGCACCCGCCTTACTTTCCCGCCCTGCTTATATATATTCGATATCTCGGCCGAGGGAACGAAAAGCGCTCCCTGCCCGTTGCGCCGGAACCGGTAGAATCCGGAAGGGTCTGCTTCCAATTCTTCCTTCAGTTCTTTATAGTATTCCGGATGAGTAAAATCCCCGGTTCCCAGGAGTCCGATTCCTTTTCGCTTGGCCCAGTAATCAAGCGCTTCAATTCCCATTTGCTTTGAGGTAGCCCGCGAAAAGCGGGAATGAACATGCAAATCGGCAAAGGTTAAAGGACCGGGTTCCGGCCCGAGATCAATTACCCGGCCGGAACGGTATTTATTCCATTCATTATTCATAGTCAAATCCTATCCTTTATTTTTCATTTCCTTAACGGACTATTGTAAATATCCTTGAACCAAATAGTCAGCGAACGTCCAATGGCGAAGAACCCAACTGCCGCATAGGCGCCAACTACGATTAAAGTGGATATTCGGGCAATCCGGAATGCTATGGGCGTAGGAGTGGAACGGAAAAAATAATCCTTTAATAACGGCATCCACCACCACGACCATACCAGTATCCAGGTCCAGCCGCCGGCCAGAAACAGGTAAAAACGCTTCAGAGTTCGCGAAGGATTTAAAGGCAGGCGATTAATTCCCAGCAGATAAAGCATTACCCGGGGATGAGCTTCCAGCCATTCCGGAAAGCCGGGACGCAGGGCCGCAGCCGCCGCTCCGGTTAACCCCAGCCAAATTATCATGCAAGCTATGTAATATCCTACGGTTAGAATGTCCATTTAAAAAACCCCTGGCACTTTCCGCCCGCATTGAGGGCAGCAGCCATTCTTTAATTGCAGCCGGCCGACTTGATATCCCTGACGCGGAATGAGTAAGGTTCCGCAATCCGGGCAGTAAGTAGAACTCTCTTCAGCCTCCACATTCCCAATATAGACCCATCTCAGTTTTTGCCGGGCGATTTCCCGGTACCGGTCAAGCACCCGCTGCTCCGTGGGCGGTGACTTTTTCTGGTATTGCGGAAAATACCGGGTGATATGGAGTGGAATCTCGGAGGAAATCGAGGCAATCCAGTCAATCAACTCAACGAATTCCTCCTCCCGGTCATTCTCGCCTGTAACCACCAAGTGGGTAAGCTCCATATATTGAACCTTGGCCACGATGCTTACGGTTTCCAGTACCGGCCCCAATTCTCCACCGCAGACCTTCCGGTAAAATTCAGGCCGGATGGACTTAACGTCAATATTCCAGGCATCTATCAAGGGCAGCAACTCCTGCAGGGGCTCGAGGTTGATAAAGCCGTTGGTTACCATAACATTTAAAAGACCTTTTTGGCGCGTCAACCGGGCGCAGTCCATCACATACTCAAAATTGACTATCGGTTCGTTATAAGTATAAGCCACGCCACAGGCTTTCCGGGCTACCGCAGCCGCCACCAACTCCCCGGGGGTAAGTTCAGAAAGCCGAGGCCGCATCTGGGAAATCTCCCAGTTCTGGCAGAAGGAGCAGCGAAAATTACATCCGGCTGATCCGACGGAAAGAATTTCCCGCCCGGGTTTTACATGAAAAAGCGGCTTTTTCTCCACTGGATCCATGCCCAGAGAAGATATTAAACCGTAGGTTTCGGCGATTAAAGTTCCCTCCTGATTACGCCGGATGCCGCAACGCCCGGTTCTCCCGGAGAGTATCCGGCAATAATGCGGACAGAGCTCGCATTGTATCGCGTCCCCGGTCTTCTTCCAGTATGCCGCTGTCTTCATAAAAACTTCCTCTCATCCGGATTGAGTTAGTTTAAACCGCTATCCCTCTTTCGCCAGCAAATGCTTGACTTCCTCCATGAACGCATTAATATCCTTGAATTGGCGGTATACCGAGGCAAATCGCACGTAAGCCACTTCATCCAGTTCGGCTAATTTACGCATGACCAATTCTCCGATTTCTCCCCCGGGAATTTCCTTCTCCAGCTTATTTTGAATAACTTTCTCGATCTCATCCACGGTCTGTTCCAGCAGCGCCGTGGATACGGGTCTCTTTTCGCAGGCTTTACGCATCCCCGACAAAATCTTGAGACGATCAAATGGTTCACGGCGATTGTCTTTCTTAACCACCATGGGTAGTATTTCCTCCACCTGCTCATAAGTAGTAAAGCGTTTTCCGCATTTCAGACATTCCCGGCGGCGCCGGACCGCCATTCCGTTTTTACTCGCACGCGAATCGACTACCTTATCTTCCTGAAAACCGCAAAAAGGACATTTCATCAGGGGTTCCCCCTCTCCAGAATTTGAATCTTGCTTTTAAGTTCTTCCGCCCGAGGATACTGCGGAGCATGCTCTAAAAGATACCGGTACTCTAAAGCCGCATCCCGCCCCAGCCCCTGTTGTTCCAGGATAAGTCCCAAATTCAGGCGGGCCTCGAGATAGTAGGGTCTTAGCTTTAACGCCTCACGGAAAGCCTTCACCGCCCCTTCCAATTCTCCCCGCCGGGCCCGGACGATCCCCAGATTGCTCCAGGTGGAAGACTGGGTATTTATATCTCCGCGCCAGTTCTTGGCCGTGGCCGTACTAAATTTATAATAAGCTTCCTCCACATTTCCCCGCATCAGCGCTATATATCCCTGATAAGCATAAGGGATGCTAAAATCAGGAAAAAGCTCCACCAAACGTCCGGCCAAAACCTGGGCCTCGTCCCACTTTTTCTGGGAAAGATAAACCGAGGCTAGATCCAGCGCAAAATAAACATTATAGGGATCCAGGTCCGATGCCCGGCGGGTGGCCGCTTCCGCCTCCGCCAGCTTGGCCGGATCAACATAATCGCCCCAGTATTTATACACACGTCCCAGGTTATTATAATCATAGCCGTTAAGCGGGTTCATTTTCATGGTATGCCGGTGAATCTCCACCGCCCGTTTAAGTAAGGGTTCTTTCTGACCGGCGCGTTTAGCCGCCTCCTCCATCGCAATACCGTATTTTACCCAGTAGATTTCCCGCCAGGGATTCAAGCCAGCGGCCCGCTCCAGTTCCGGAAGCGCCTGCTGGGTTTGTCCTCGGGTCATTAGAATAATTCCCCGTTTAAAAAAGACATCTGCGGTCCAAAGGCGCAGGGCAAATACCATGGCCGCAAAGGTCAAGCCCGCCAGGCCCAAATAAGTCATCCAGTTCCTCAAGGACAGCTTGGCAAGTGAAATCGGCTCTTCGGCCGGAGGCGCGGACAGGTCAAGCGTCTCTTCCCGGGAAACCGTGGGCGCCAAGGCCAGGAAAAACCAGAACAACGACCCATAAGCGATTATTGTAAAATTAAACTGGTTTTGGACCAAAAATCCGGCTTGCGCGATACCCATGGCCGCGGCCAAATGCCTCCGCAACGGCGGCAAAACCGCACAAATCTTCCAAAGCACAAAATAAAAGCTTACAATCAGCCATAACCAGGCCCCCAATCCGAACAGGCCGGTTGTGGCTCCGATCTGCAGGAAAAAGTTATGCGCCTTCTCCGGAGTCCCGTTCCACTCCAACCGCCAGTACTCGGCCAGCCGGTACTTGGGAAAAGTTATCTGAAAAGTATCCAAACCGCTGCCCAGTATCGGACGATCCCGCATCATTTGCAAAGCGCTGCGCCAGATATACAGCCGGGGCGTAATTTTTATCTCTTTTATATTCAATACCGCCACGGTCCGCGTTATGCTGGTGGATATAGTTGACCGGACTTGGGGAGAAAAAAGAGTCAGCCCGGCCAGCAGGCCCAGAATCAGCAGCCAGCGCCGGTTGGCCGTCCACAAACTGCTCCCCTGCTCGCGATAGTAATCATACCAAAGATATAGCGTAAAAAATCCCAACTCCACCATTAGGGCGTACAAGGCGCCCCGGCTCTTGGTAAAGAAAATAGCGACCGCCATCACGATAACCGCCACCAGCAGGCCGGCTTTAACCCCGGGGCGCCGGCTGGACAGGAAAAAAATCACGCCCACCGGCAAAGCCATAAGAATATACGCCGCCAGAAAATTGGGATTCCCCAACGAACCGAAAAGGCGCGAGGCGGTGTAAGTCGCCGGATTCCACATAATAAAATCAAAACCGAAATTCTGGGCCACGCCGTAAAGCGCGGCCAGGGACCCGGCCAAAACGACTACTCCTAGAAATTTACGGACTTGCAGCAGGCTTCGCACATGCTGTTGCACCAGGAACCATAGCAATATATAATTTGCCATGGTTATGAGGCCTTCAAAATCCTCATAAACTCCAAAAACGCTGGTTACCCAATTATTGGTATGCAGCGTAGAAAGCACCGATGAGAGGCCCACCAGGATCACAGGCGGCCAGAGCGGCGAGGGACGTAGGCGGTCTCCTCCGGCTAAAAACACTTTGGTAAGATAGGCCATGAAAGCCATCAGAGTGAAAATCCGAAAAACCGTTATCTTATTTAATTCAAAGACATCATGGGTTTTAGTATAAAAAACCAATGGCACTATCAGGAGCATGGCCATCAAGGCCATCTGGATTCCCTGCTCGCAAAGGGTATGCAGTCTTCCTTTGGTCATGGTCAGCTCCGAATGAAAGATTGTAAAGGGACTACTAATTAATACCGGTTGCGGAAATATAAAGAAAGCCTGCCTCTGCTTTACATGACATGACCATGACGTCAAAATTCATTCAAAACAAAGGAATCAGGCGTGTGGACATCATACTCCATCAGTACGAATGTTGCAAACGTTTTCACAGCCACAGAGTAAGCGATCAGTTGCGATACTAAAAGTGCCGTTTGGCTGTCATTCCGGCATGATTTTAGCCGGAATCCAGGAAAGAAATAATGTATTTAGTACCATAAGTGATAGGATACGCCACAGAGCCCATTATCGCTTGACGATACTATCACCAATATATATGATCAAATTATTTAAGAGATGGATTAATTGTAGCGAAAGCGCGGGAATCACGAACTTTGACAATGTTACGCGATGCCCTGTTACCAAAGTTATTATCAGGAGAAATACTAATCTCTTACAGGAGCTATAATTATGAAATTTGAAATTTACTGTGATGAATGCCGGCCCGACCTGTTATCGTCGAAAAACCCGCTATCCCGGTATATGCTTATTGGCGGGTTATGGCTGAGGGCTGAAGACAGAAGCGGGTTTAAACAGGAAATCCACACATTGCGTAATAAATACCGTGTTGGAGGGGAGTTTAAATGGAATAAAATTTCACCGTCCCGGATGGATTTTTATAAAGAATTAGTTGATTGGTACATACAGAAAAACGATGTCTTGAGATTTCGCTGTATTGCTGTCGATCGGCAAAAAGTCGATTTGCTGCGCTATCATGACAATGATCAGGAATTGGGATTTTATAAATTCTATTATCAGTTAATTCACCACTGGATTCTGGATTTCAACGAATACGCGATATTTCTTGATTTCAAGAGCAACCAGAGACAAGACCGCTTGCCTGTGCTTAAACAATGCCTGACAAATTCAAATCTAGCCTCGCAAATATCAAATGTTCAAGCTATTAGATCCAGCGAATCAGTCCTTATCCAATTGACAGATGTTCTTATTGGCGCGGCTGCCGGTAGATTGAATGAGAAAATATCTCCCGGGGGAGCAAAAGAGGAAATAGTAAATGAATTAGAAAGCAAATTAGGCCGGCAAATCCAGCATACATTGAAATGTGAAAATAAATACAATGTTTTTGTAATTGACTTGCAGGGAGGATGGTAATTTGTTATACCCTGCCTTGGTTTATTATAAAGATGAAAAAGAATATCAGAGACATTATAAACGTGTTTATTGCAGTTCAATGATTGTGACTTTTGATGGAATAAAGGTACGATTCAGAAAAGACAGATACCAGCATGATTTTTACGAGTCATCAAGGAGAGCTGGCAAAAAAGACGTCTTTTCGAAAAAACGCGCTGAGCGCATTGATTGGATAAAAGCCGCACTAGCCGATCCTCAAAGCGAACGTTATGTCGGATGGGACAATAAGAAAAAGCGTTATGATCATAACCGGCGGGTAGCGATCGTAATGGGTAATTATGTTGTTGTAATAAGAATAATCGGCGAGAAGAAAGCGGAATTTATAACAGCATTTTTGGCGGATACACCTGGGAATCCCAGACGACCGTCTACAATAGATCAAATAAAGAGAGGGCCAAAATGGGCATAAAAAAACCGCTGATTTGCCAGGCGGGCTCAGCGGAAGCCTTTGAAGGTTCTACTACCACTGGTAGAGAACAAATATAGTTTAACACGTGTATTATATTTGTCAATTGTAAAATTTTCGACGAAATGGGAAGGTGAATTATATATGTATATGCTAATGTACGGTTTTTATTATCTAGTTCCTGTTGCGAAAAGCGTGTTTTTTTAAGTTTGTCATTCCGAACACAGTAAGGAATCCCTAAACCCCTAGTTTTCAAGGAGATTCCTCGGAATTACAAAAAAACTAAAACCGCCTTTCCCCAAGAGATACTAATTCAATAGGTTTCTGGAAGCCTTTCCCAAAGCAAGCATTTGAGCAAACTCCTTTCGGACTCGCCGATTCCCGGCGGAATCCGGGGAACTAATCATCCTTTCCAACTCCATCAAATTGACCGGACGCAATGCAACCTGGCCAAGACGATTTCCATAAGCTGGTTCATTTATCTGAATTCTTGCCTCACATGCCTTTGGGTTTAAGGTGGGATAAAGGATAGCGAACTTGTTCCCGCCTGTCTTGCTCAGGGCATAAATTGCGAGCTGATAAAGCATCTCGCGCGGCAAGCGACAGTGTCAGATCAAGTCGCGACTACTACAATTCAAAAAGCATTTTTCTTTACCTTACGTCCTGTTCAAATTACAAAAAACACTGACCCCTTTCGCTTTGCTACTCGTTTATGCTAAATTCTCTCTTTAAAAAATCTATTGTCGCCTGATGGCGTAATTTACAAACAACATTTGGATTAGCAAAAACGCCTGAAAACTTTTTTGCATCATCTCGCAAAAAAGTTTTCATCCATTTTACTCCAACGACCCACTCCGACAGTTCCGGCTCATCTGAATTTTCACTCATGCCAGGCTGGGTTAATGGCAGCTCCAAAATATTATTTTCGCTACCCTCAGGAATAAAGTCTTTAACCATTGTTGCTTCCTGCACAACTTTTCCGTATCCTACATACCCTGCCGCTTTCTGATATGCAAATATTTTATCGCCTTTCTTTAGTTTTTTCAGGTAATCGCTATATACCTTTGCCTGCCCAGCACTTAAAAAGCCATATTTCATACAATCATCCCAACTACGAGTTTTTCCTTCTGCTACATTAAAATACCAATATCCTGACCAGGGTAACCTAGATCGTGCTTCCGCCCTCTCATCTACGTCATCTGGATTTATTAACCAGGATCTTCCAAGATATTCGTGATTATCATCCTTGAAAAAAATAAAAAATACAGCATTAATGTTAACTGAATATTTCGTAGAAAGGTATTGAATTATTCTTTCTGAATAATCGTCAAGTTCAGAAGCAACAATGATTAATCGATGATCACTATTTATCGTCTCTGAAATAGATGATCCAAAGCGCTTACTGAAACTAATAGCGAGTGATTCTTTTAGATACTTCTCTGCGATCGCATTGATATCTTTTGAAGTTACATTATTTATCCAAGAAGCATAATCCAGTACCTGAGCAACAATATCTCGTGGAGTTTTGTCTTTCTTTAGTTCAATTATTAAAATGTCTCCCTGAGCATCTATCCCCAAAAGATCAACTATGCCGCCAAAACTAGTCCGTACTTGTCGCCCTATAATTAGAATATCCAATCCTAAAATGGAAACATCGCTTTCTATCCAATTTTCAAGTCGAACCTCATTATCAAGTTTGGTCTTCAAAACCTCTTTAAATTTATCCCCTTCTGTTTTCCACAACATCATATTAATGACCATGGCACACCTCCTTCACATACAGCTTTTCAGGATGAATCATGTGGAAATATTTATGCCCCCAGGCGGAGTCGCCCACATCCGGCGCTGCCACCGGCGATACTGCCGAATTTTGCAGGAAGTTCCTCATCATCCTTAAACTCTAGCCAATAAACCAGGCTGTCCTTGTTTCCATGTGTGTGCATGATTTCAAGGAGTTCTTCTCCATCAATTTGGGCAAGCACTTCCGGCCCGAATTTTTGGCGGAATGTTGAGTAGTATTGGTTAAGGGTTTCTTTGGGAAGAAGCTGCCCGTCTTTCTCCAGTTGGGAGCGCAATTCCCTCAATTCTCGTTCAATTTTCGGCTCGATCTGCATTTCTGTCGTACCTCCCAATCCCGGTTTCGAGCCCTTTGGCTAGTGTCGTGTTTCAAAAGTACTTTGAATTTATGTCTTGTCATTCCGGCATGGTTTTAGCCGGAATCCAGGACGCATACTGCTTATAGTACAATGCTTTTCTGGATACCGGCTTCCGCCGGTATGACGAGCTTAACTTACCTTTCCGCAACAGGCACTACTTACTATGCGCACCGGGGCCCCTGCATCTGCCGGCCACCATAACGAACGGTTACTATTTTACGGTACGCGGTATAAACGGCCGGGGCCTTCTGCTCCTTCTGCCCCAAGCCCAGGCCACTGCCTGGGCAATCCTGTCTGCCGCGTGCCCATCTCCAAAGGGACAAAGAACCCTCTCCCCTTTTCTTCGGGGGGGCAGCCTAAGTTCTTTCGATACCGCACTGACAATGGCTTTCCGGCTAAGGGGAACCAATCGAGCACCGGCTTCCAGGGCTTCCGGCCGCTCGGTAATCCGGCGCAGGATAAGGGTTTTAACTCCCAAGGCCGATGCCTCTTCCTGAATGCCTCCGGAATCCGTTAATGCCAGCCGGGAACGCGCTAAAAGATTGATAAATACTTCGTAGGATAGCGGCGCGGCCAGATACAGATTTTTTGGAATCCGTTTTAAAATTTTTCGAACTGTACGGCGTACCATGGGATTCCGGTGTATGGAAAAAATAAATCCAAGGGCCGGGTGATTTTTAGCCAGCTCGGCCACCGCGCTGCAAATCTCTATCAGGGGCTGTCCGAAACTCTCCCGGCGATGCGCCGTTATAACCACATAGGATGTGAGCGCCGGAGCAAGCTTTAAACAATCCTTTATTGCAAAGTCCGGATCATATACTTCCTGCATGATATCCACTACCGGATTCCCGGTTACAAAAATACGCTCCTTACGAATACCCTCGTTCAATAGATTCCGGCCGGCGCCCGGAGTCGCGGCGAAGTGCCAATCCGCTATCATACTGACCATCCGGCGGTTGGCTTCCTCGGGAAAGGGATTAGCCAGATCAAAACTCCGTAATCCGGCTTCAATATGGCCCACAGCTTTTCCCTGGTAAAATGCCGCCAGCGCCGCGGCCAAGGTGGTCGAGGTGTCTCCCTGAACCATTACCAGGTCCGGTTTTACCCGCTGCAAAACACTTTCCAGCCGCGACAAAGCTTGCGCAGTTAAACCGGCCAAAGTCTGCCCGGGCCGCATTAATCCCAAATCCATGTCCGGAATAATCTGCAAGGTCTGGAGTACTTGATCCAGCATTTCGCGATGCTGCGCCGTAACCGCTACTATCGTCCGAAAAATCTTAGGCTCGGCCTTGAGACGTTTGATCACCGGCGCCATTTTAATCGCCTCCGGCCGGGTTCCAAAAACCATTAGCACACGGATCGGCTTAGCGGATATCATAACCAAGCCATTACTAAACCTGCCAGTACCAGAATGGCGGTTAAAATATGAACCAAAGCCACGGCCGACGTCTTGGTGAAACCCGAGTGCAGCAGGCGGTGATGCAAGTGGCCGTAGTCCGGCTTGGAAATCGGTACTCCCCGGCGCATCCGTCTGAGCATTGCCAGCAAGGCGTCCATGATCGGCCACCCTAAGACCAGCAGCGGGAAAAGAAAAACCCCGGCCGTGGTCGCCCGGCCTGTAGCCATCAATACGGATAGACTGAGACTAAAACCCAACAGCGTTGATCCGGCGTCACCCAGAAATATCTTCGCCGGCCAACGGTTATACCGCCAAAAACCCAATCCCGCGCCGGCCGACGCCGCGGCCAGGAGAGAAGCCATCCCGCACTGATGCCGGGTAATTAATTCCATACTATGACCACCCAACAGCCAAGCCCCCAAGCTCAACCCCAGACCCGCAATAACGGCTTGGCCGGAAGCGAGCCCGTCCAGGCCGTCTATAAAATTAAAAGCATTCATCATGAAAGTCAGCCAAAAAACCGCGAGCAGGCTTCCCACTCCCATCCAGATCAGGCAAACCCGCCCCGTGAAAGGTATGCTTACGCTTTCCCAATGATAACCCGCTATAACCACGAGCAAAGCAGCTGAGAGCTGTACCGCCATTTTAACTTTTGGCGGAAGAGGCTTTTTGTCATCGTAGAGCCCAACAATGGTCAGCCATGCTCCGGCCGCCGCCAGCCAGGGAAGTCCCCTGGCAAACCAGCCATTATAGTAATCCAATATCGATTTTCCGCCGGAAGTGAAATAAAGGGATGCCGCCACACCGATTGCCAGGGCCGGAAAAATCGCGAGTCCGCCCCAAAGAGGCACCAGGCGGCGGTGGCGTTTCCGGCGCCGGTCCGGTTTATCCACCGCATTAAAGCGTTTTGCCAAACGGCCTATCAACGGCGTTATAAAAAAAGCCGTTATTCCAGCCGCCGCAAAAGCCGTCAGGCTTGTAAGCATGAACATACTCCCGGCCTAGGAGCCTGTCGGACTTTAGTCATTCTCCCCCTTTTGTAAAGGGGGCAGGGG
>CBDUZI010000047.1:0-21209 GCA_965371665.1 uncultured bacterium | reverse complement strand
AATCAGTGGAAACTAAATTTTGGAATGGGTGGAAGATTCTGTCGGAATACGCAGTGTCCCCGGAATTCAAATTAAATGGGTGAGCATAACATGAATATCCTCATTGCCGAAGACAGACAACCGCTTCAGGAAGCAATCCGTTTTTTGATGGATGACTGGGGTTATGAGGCGGATATTGTTGACAGTGGCCTGCAGGCTGTAGGGAAGGCATCTGAGAAGAAATATGATCTTTGCCTGATGGATTTGAACATGCCAATTATGGACGGTTGGGAAGCGGCAAAGACGATACGGAATAAAATAAGATTCATTCCCACTCTGGCGGTGACTGCCAATTCCCATTTCAGCGGGAAACGAAATTTGGGTATAGGATTTGATGATTATATGGAAAAACCATATGATTATAGAGTATTACATGAGAAAATTATTGACTTAACAGTTAAAAGCGTGGAAATTGAGAGAAGAAAAAACAGGATTGCAGTTAAAAAGGAGATGCCCATGAATCTGGAACATTTAAAAGAATTAAGAGAATTGGATAAAAAAGGGTTAAGCATTCTTTATATAAGGGACAAAGGAACAAAATTTGTTGTGCATAAAAATGCACAAAATAAGATCTCACATGAATTTTTGAAGGAAGGCAAAGAAATTGTAGAATTTATTGATCATTCAGAAGATAAACCAGGACTTTGTCATCTATACAAATACAAGCTTAATACCAGTGTGAAATGCCTTTTACCAGAAGAGTTGGAAGAAAAAACCAAGCAGGAAAATGAGGAAATGGGAAAATACGACAAGCCGATTTTCAAGAAAGAAAAAGATTGATGTTCAATTAACAGACTGTTTTGCGCCCTATTAGTTATAACTAGCGACCAACCCCCTCGCCAGGCTCGGGGTTCTCGTAATGACTTTTTCAGAGGTTGCAGAAGATAAACTGATGTTGCTGTTCAGCGGAAGGAAAATTATTAAAAAAATGACGAAAGGCCATATTGAAAAATGGAAGTAGTTAAATCGAAAAAAGACGTGTCAATCAGATTAAGCCAGGAAAGATGGTTACATATAACGGAATCTCATACGGAAATGGCCGGTCATTATTATGAAGTGTTAGAAACGGTTGCAGATCCGGAAGAAATTCATGAAGGAAAAGAAGGAGCCCAAATAGCAGTAAAAGGCATTGGAGATAATAAATATATTGTTGTAGTATATAAAGAGTTAGACCAGGCTGACGGGTTTATAATTACAGCATATAAAACTGGTCGGAAAAATCAGTTTGAAAGGAGAAAAACTATATGGAAGCGGCCGCCGGAATAAAAGAAATAATGAACATAATACCTCGGATTATGGAGATGCCTTATCAGCACATATGGACTGATTATGATAAAGAAGCGGATACGCTTTATATTAATTTCAAACGTCCTTCACATGCGGATGAGACGGAAATGACCGAAGACGATATTATTATTCGTTACGAGAAAAAAGAAATCATCGGCATGACTGTATTAAACGCGAGTAAAAGAAAATAAATATGTGAATACGGGACGCTCTAAACTAATAAACTATTGCCATGATTTGGCGAAAATGCGATTAAGGAAGCATGCCTAGACAGGGAAGAATAAACATAGAAGGTGGGATATATCACGTAATACAACACGGTATCAAATGCAGAGAAATATACAAAGATAATGCTGACCGTGAAGAATTTATTCGCAGATTGGCAGAAGGTATAAAAGCAACAGGAAAAACAGGCGTGGCTGTATCAAAAGGCTTAAAAGAGGGCGAGAAATTAGTAGAAGAAAATAATCTAAAGTTAATCAGTTAAGTAAGAGCGTCCCTAAAACTTTGGTTAATGAGTAACTGTGATGACGAACCATGGTGGGATAGCCCAGTCCGTTCCCATTCCCATAAAAGCACCGAATACCCTTTGACAATGTTGTCAATCATGTTACACTTGTAACAGATATGTTACAAGGCGGTGGGTATGAAATATCATGTTTCAATGTTGGACGTGTTGAATTCCAAGGTGAAGATAAAAATCGTAAAATTCTTACTCGCGCATGAAGCCTCAATGAGCGAACGGGAAATTGCTTCGATTCTAAAAGTCTCGCATATGAGCATCAATAGGATTATGCGAAATCTCGCTGATTTGAATTTTATTAACTTCATTACTGTGGGCAAAGCGCATCTGTGGAAGGTAAATCAAAAAAGCTATGCCTACAGGATACTAACAGCATTGATTGCAGAGATATCAAACATCAACGATCCCCTGGAAGATTTAACGAAAGTACTTTTAAAAGGACTTCCCGGGAAATTAATCGAGCGGGTCGTGCTATTTGGCTCGGTAGCCAAAGGAACGGAAAAGGTAAATAGCGACATAGATATTTTTATTTTGGTCAAAGATAAGCCAAGCGCAGCGCTGCTGGAGCCTTCCCTGGAAAAGTTATCCAATGTGTGCTTTGAACTATATGGAAATCGACTGGCGCCGTATATTTTGACGGAAAAGGAATTAAAGCATAGAAAGAATTTGAGGATTATTTTGGAAGTTGATAGCGGCATTCAAATTTATTACAAAAAGGATAAAGGAAAATGATGCGGGCCGTTCCCAACTTTACAACTTAAGTAGCGGGGGATGTTCATTTGCGCCAGGGGAATGAGGTGACAATCTCTGAAACTTTGTATTGAAACCTAGCGGGCAACCAACTCCGCCCGGCAAAGCAGGCCGGCAGCCGGAAGCGAGTCATGCGCGGACGGTCGTGGGGCTGCTGCTCGTGAAGCGTTGTGACAAATAAAAAAGCATGGACTGTGAGCAATTTAGCCGCTATAATGCTCACATGCTATACAAAAGGTCATTAAAACTACCTGCTGCCTCTTTCCGGCCCACAGTACATAATTAGGGACGAAGTCAATTTGTCAAGATCAAGAAAAATTCAAAATAAAGGGAATGGACTAAATGCTCAAGCTCCTAGCGAAGCAAGATCCGAGCTATTTGTCCTGAATGAAACCGAAGGATGTCTCGGCCCGGACGTATAGGGGTGTTTGATCAAACGTCTCCACAAAGGCTAAGGTGGGAGTAGCATAGCAGTCTTAGAGAAAGGGAAAATTACATGAGATTTTTACAAACAATCAAAATATGGGCGGCTCAGATAAGAGCACCCTTTCTATTGCTGGCCATAGTCCTGATACTGCTCGGCGGGGCCGCGGCCTGGCATGACCAGGTATTCAACGGCTGGCGTTTTTTCTGGACCATGCTGGGAGTGGTGCTGGCTCACGTGGCGGTCAATCTTTTTAACGAGGTTTCAGATTATCAGACCGGAATCGATTTTCATACCCAGCGGACACCTTTCTCCGGCGGCAGTGGGAATCTTCAGAAAGGACTTACCTCATTGCGGGCTGTACGAATGGCAGCCGGCGGGAGCCTGCTGGCTGCATTTGTAATCGGTTTTTACTTATCATGGGTCGCCGGCTGGGTTTTAATGGTTTATATAATCATAGGGGGAGTGGCCATAGTGTTTTACACCTCCCACTTAGCCCGCTGGCTGATAGGGGAACTGGCAGCCGGACTTTGTCTGGGAACCTTGGTGGTACTGGGGACATATTATGCTCAGGCTGGGATACTCTCTCCCGGGGTGGTTTGGCTGTCTATTCCTCCCGGCATACTGACGGGTTTGCTACTATTGCTCAATGAATTTCCGGATGTTGAGGCTGATCGCAGAGGCGGGCGCAGGAATTTGGTGATCATATTGGGGTGGAAAAAAGCGGCAGGGGTATACGCCCTGGCCTTGGCAGCCTGCTATTTAATACTTCTAATAGGTATGCTTTCAAATCGGTTTCCAAGCACTGTACTTTTAGCTGGTTTGACTCTGCCGCTGGCCGGCATGGCGGCTTGGCGTGCTTGGCAATATGGCGACTGCTTGGAAAAGATGACACCTGCCCTGGGCGCCAATATAGGAGTGGTGCTGGGTACGAACCTGTTGCTGGCGGCAGCATACTTGATATAGTAGAAAGATTCCCCGCTTTACTATCCCGCTTCATCCCCGGCTTGAACATGCATGTCAATAATAATCTTCATCTCATGTCACGAAGTCAAGCCGGGGAATTCGCGGCTAACATATTAAAAAGTATAATGTTGATTATGACGAACGTTATTTGTGGCAATGATGAGTATGTTTCGCCCCTTCAGGGCTGAAATCTGGGGTATATCCAATGACCCAGAGCGTTGCTCTGGGCTATTATGTTTCACCCTGTTGGGGTGGATAACAAAACCCTAAAAACAGATATTTTGGATTTTTAGACAAGAATACTTCTATTCCGACTAATTTTTCACCCTTTGGGTGAAAACCTTTCTTTTAGAAAAACACTATATTTCTTGGATATTATCGTGTTGTAGCATTTCTATGTAGGAGTTAGGGAATATATTTCAAATGAAGAGAACAAAATCCAATCAATAATTATTTGAAGAAACCAGTTTATATAAACTTGACGGCCAGTTGTGTTAATATAGAACAGACCATATTTTAACATCAAATAATAAAATAATAATACCCCTATTACTTGATTTATATAAAACATTATGATATATTTAAGGTTGAAAATTTAAAAAAGGAATCCCATGGTATTTAAGTGCAGAATTAACGCTTTCCTTCTCTCTTGAGAGGCTATGTCATAATAGTTTTTCAGAAGTATTTGTGTTACTTTGTCATTCCGAACCCTTCGCATGTCATCCCGAGCCGTAGGCGAGGGATATCTACGCATACTTGAAAATGTAGTCTATTGCTACATTCCAAAGTCGGCTCAGGACAGGCTCCGTGAGGAATCTCCACGAAAACGCTTAATTTAAAAGGACGTTTGGAGATTTCCCTGCCTGTCCTGCCTGTCCTGGATGTTTTTGTCCAGGGGATGGTTTAGTCCGGGGCTTTCGCCGGCATGACGGCAAAAACAGACGAAAAAGCAAATTTGCCAAAGCCGAGTTATAAAATTTTAAAAAAGAGAATATCCTGTGAAACTAATGCTTTTGTCATTACATAAAAAACCTTATACCAGGCGTTTATCCAGGCTGGTATCTCTTCTGGTTACGCTCTCTTTTATATTTCCCTATCTTTCCTGGGCCTTTGAAAGTGACGCTTTTCAGGCGGCAAATAAGGCATTTCTTTTTAATCACCAGGCCATTACAATTCCTGGAAAACATGGAACCATAACCGAATCATTTCAGGGAAAAGACAGATTAATAGTTTATATTCAGGATTTGCATTGCAACCAAGAGGTGCAGACCAACATTGCGAATATAATAAAGCATATGGCGCGCAAATCCGGGTTAAAGCTGGTAGGAGTAGAAGGAGCAAGCGGGCGGATAGATTTAGGGAAATTGGCGGGTTTTCCAGTAAAGATGGTAAAGAGAGAGGTGGGGAAATACTTTCTGCAGCAGGGTAAGATCGGAGGACCGGAGTACTATGCTGCGGTTGGAGAGTACCCGGTATGTCTCCAGGGAATTGAGCAAGCGGAGTATTACCAGTCCAATCAGGAAAGCCTGATGAAGTTTTTAAACAACGAGAGCCAGGGATATGTATACGACCTGCGGGAGATGCTGGAAAAACTCAAGGAACAGGTATATGGAAAAAAGTTGAAAGCGCATGATCAACAGAGAACCGGATTTCGAGAGGGCAGGAAATCACTATTGGACTATGCTGTCTTTTTATACCGGGCGGGAAAACGCACTGGGCTTGAAATGGAATCTTTCCCCCAACTTTGCAGGTATGTATGCCAGCGGCGGAACGTATTTCCAGTAGCAGTAGACAGCGATGCTTTGTACACGGAAATGGACAGGATGGAAAGAGTATTGCGGGAGGGTTTACACCAATCAGGGGCTGAACAAGAGATGGATATCCTGCAGCGCCGGTTGGATGTGATCGAGAAGCTGGTGAACATTTCGGTCTCAACAGAGGAACTGGCAGAGTACAGGGAAAATCCGGAAGCGTTCAGGGTCAGGATTTTCCTGGATTTCGCAGAACAATACAATATTGCCACGGATTTTATGCTGGATCCTGGTTTGTATGGACTGGACGAATATTTAAAAGAGGCGGAAGAATTTTATAAGGTTGCGGATAAACGGAGCGGGGCATTTGTGGAGCAAACTCTGGCCGGAATGAAGCAATCCAGGACTGATTTGGCAATCCTGGTTACCGGAGGTTATCACAGCGGGGAAGTCATGCAGGAAATGCGCCGGCAGGGAATATCCTATCTGTGCGTGAAGCCGCGCTTAAGACGGGTGGATATTATAAACCCGTATTTTTCCCTTTTAAAGAACCGGGCCACACCCCTGGAGAAACTTTTGACGCAGAACCAGAACATCCTGGCTCTCCCGATTTTATTTCCCAAGCAAGCAAAGCTGGGAGCAGAGGCCGGCCGGTCATTGCATTTAAAGCAGGAAAAACAGGAGCAGACGTTTTTAAAGCTGCTCGACCTGATGCTCAAGGTTGCATTGATCCTCCATTTAATGCGTGAGGGCATAAAGGGAATCAGCCATTTAAAGCAGGCATATACCGAAGTTGTGGGGGCCTGGACCAGGAATAATCCGCTGATCGATATTTTTTGGGAAAACGTAAAAACCTTTGCGAACAACACGGCTTTTTATCCCATGACTCCGGGCTTTACCGTGGTTATCCGTCCGCGCGGGACCAGGAGTAAACAGGAAAAAAAGCCGCTGCTGACCGTGGCGCTGAACAGTAAATATGAAGCTTGTATAGTAAGAGAGAAGACGGCGAAGGAAATGCGTTCCCGGGCCGAAGAATCAGGCGAACGGGCGGATGACCGGCTGCCCCTGGGAATGGTGCAGGTGCAATGGTACGGACCCCTGTCAGCCCTGGTACTGGGAGGAGCAGTGGCTGTGTCAACCGGCCTGGCCCGGGTTGGGGAAGGAATCAAGTCGCGGATCTTACTTCCCGGTAATACAGCGCGTCAATTAAGTTCTTTTAAAATTTTAAGCATAATCTTTATAAGCTTAATAGCTGATTATGGATTTACAAAAACAGGTAATCTTGAATTCATTGAAAATGTTGCAAGCTCTGACAAGGCTAAAAGAGAAATAGCCGAGAAAAAATTATTAGAGATAATTCCTGCTTTATCCAGAGCCAAAAAGGGAGAAATTGCTATTCGGGTTGCCGCTTATTTGGATAAAGACTATGGATTTGCAAAGGATCCAATGGATATCTTATGTACTTTAAAACAAATACTGCCTTTGCTATCAAAAAAAGATAAGGAACAATGTGTTATACCTATCGCAAATTCTATGCAAAGACATATATCGCATGAATATTCAAAAGCTGCCATTAATACCATATCACTAATAGTGCCTTATATGGCGAATAAAAAAGCGAAAGAAGAATATGCTTTACAGATTGCACCTTACTTGAAGGAATGGGATTATGACCTTCAAGATGAAGTGGTTAAAGCTTTAGAACTGGTAGTACCAACTTTGTCTAAAAAAGCAAAGGAAAGAGTTTTTTCCCGAATTGCCTTAATTATCGAACATTATGACCCGCGAGTGAGGGAAAAAGTTCTTAAGTTATTACCTCAAATAATGCCGGTATTATCCCAGACAGGCAAGATAAGAATGGCTGAACAGGTTGCTGATTGTCTGTGTGCCGATTATCTGCAAAATGAGTATGATTATATGGAAATCCGGAGCGATATTATCAATCTTTTAGGTCAAATTGTGCCTTTTCTCAATAGAAAAAAAAGGAGAGAATTTGCTTCTCTGATAGAATCTTATATGAAAAATAGTAAATTAATAGATGTTAAGAAGGCGTCGATTAATGCTTTGGCTGAAATTGTACCTCTTTTAGCACAAGAAAAAGAGAGGGAAAAATATGCTATACAGCTTATCCCATACATAGCGCATTGGTATTTAAATGAAGCGCTTGCTGATGCTTTGGCTCGAATTGTGCCTACACTATCTGAAACCTATAAAGAAGAAATTGCTGCCACAATCAGCAAGAATCGCTGGTTTGCGCAAAAGGACAATATTCATGTTTTAGCCAGGATTGTGCCAGCTATATCCAATGAGGAGTTGAGGGGTGAATATGCTTCGCGGTTTTTAACAAATATAGATGATTGGAATCTACGCGACGAGGCGATTTATGCTCTGGCGCAAATAACGCCTACATTAAGCGAAAATTTCGGAAAGTTAAAAAGGGAAATCGCCTCCAAATTTTTTAATGATATTAAAAATGAGAAAAGTATTAATGCTTTAGCTAAGATAATACCTGCTTTGGATAGTCAAGAATTGAGGAAAAAATACGCAATAAATCTTATTATTCAAATTATTCAAAGCCTGCCGCTTTTTCATTTTGAAAATGCTAGTTGTTATGCCTTGAAACAGGTATTACCTACATTGGACAATAAGAATATAAATATTTTGCCAAAAAATGATCTTCATGAAGTTGTTCAGGCGTTTATCGAGATATATGAAAAACTATTTAAAATGAATATTGATCCTAAGCCTATCCTCGAAAATCTAATAGATGGCGGCACAGCCTCGGATATAAAGGCTTTGTCATCTATTGATATAGAAGAATTACGAGAGGTAAAATATAAAAAAGTAATAGAAAATATCTTTGAAATTTATAAAGGCAAAATACCTGAGCAGGTAGAATTGCTGGAACTACTTTCAAAAATAGCCCAGGCAGTTGAATTTATTCCTGAATCTCAAGAAATAATATTAAAACAATTTAAGGAATGGAGGAAAGAACCATTGGTTTCTACCTTTGGCGGGCGTGCCAGGGAATTGATGGATGCCGGCCTGAGGCTGCTGCCGGAATTGTTATCTTCCCAGGATTCTGTGGGTTCTTTGCTGAACCAGATGCAGCTTATTCAAAATGGGGGTTTTAATGGTGGTAAGCTACACATAGATTTAAACTATCATTTAATCCAAGAACAATTAAAACTTTCTCTCATAAAAAGAGAAATAACCTATAAAGAATTTCTTGAATTTGTCGAAAAAGTGAAAGTTAGTGACATTAAGACTGCGCAAGCAGAAACTATTCTCCCGGAGCTTCAGCGTGAGGTTCGGGGCTTGGTCTATGAAGGATATTTGGTAAGAGAGCAAATTCTTAGCATAAAAAGAAGAGCTAAGGAATTAAGTCGTCCCTTGCTGGTGATAGAGAATCTTTCTTATGGCGCAGTCGCCTCGGCCCCTATAACCCAAGAGATAAATGGTTTAAAATATATTACCGGGACAGATATTCCAGTTATCAGCACCAAGATAGGTTCAACCCCCTGCCATGGTGATGAATATTATATTAGGGAAGACCTATTTAATTATCAGGAGGTAGAATATATTTTAAGCCAGCAGCCGATTATAGTAGTGATTGATGCTTCGACGAGTGTCTCTGCTCCAGAGAGGACTTCGCCGCATATTCCCGATGGTTTCAAAGGTTATCGCAACTATGTCGCGGCTCTAAATAAAGCCCTACGAGACAAACTAGAAGTAGCAAACTTACTTGAAGATAAAGAGTTTGAAGAGAAGCTATTAAAAGATAGTCGCTTTAAGTCTTTAACTAAATATTTAAAAGACATAAAAAACAAGCTAAGCCATATTGACAGTATTGCGCAGGCTTACAGACTCTTTTTCTGGTATCCAGGTAAAAAAGATTTATATTTAAGAGTGAATAAAAAGAAAGAAACCATTGCTCCCAAAATTCAAGATGTAAATCAAATACAAGGTCCCAGCCTGATTTTCATTCAAGCCGCTATAGAACCCGAGGCGGTTCCGGGAAATATCAGAGAAAATTTCATCAAAGATAGACATCACTCGGCATTTTTCGATGATAAAGACCATTTCAAACGATTTTATTTAGACTATGAACCTGGTTATGGTGTGGTTTTATCTAAACTGATGGTTAATCTTTCACGCAGATATTTCCAGGAATTACGGACTTTTCTTGGTTTGGGGGAGATCAGGTTTCCTAAGACTATCGCCGAAGTATTAACTTTAAAGCGGGAGAGTGATATTATCATTTTAGATTTAGACGGTACTTTAGCTAAGATAGATAAACCTCTATCAGAGGATATGGTTAATGTTCTTGAGAATCTGCTCGGGAAAGGGAAGCATATCGTTATTATTACAGAAGACATCGAAGAAAATTTGGATGCCAGACTTATTTCATTAATTCCTAATACCTTGAGAAATAATTTGAGTATATTTTCTAGTGGCGGAGCCAAAGGTTTTGGGTTCGATCGAGAAGGAGGTAAAGTATATTACGAGGCATATAACCGTAAGGGTAAAATAGATGCAGCATTGCGCCAGAAAGTTCTTGATTTGTTAAACATTAATTTTAAGGATCAATACCAACTTGACCGCAGAGCTAATCGCATCAGTCCGGATTGCCGAATAGATCTGCATCAAATTCCTGTTGATAGAGATGAATTGGTATTAAGGATGAAGTCTGTTCTTTTCCAAGAGGGCATTTCTGCCCATGTATATAAAGTTGGTAGAAATTCTATTAAGATTGTTATTCAGCATAAGGCAGATGCGATGAGATATATATTAAAACAGAAAAAAATCGATGAATCGAGGGCTTTAATTATTGCTGACCAGGCTCGGACGAATCGGGTGGATAGAGAGTTACTCAGCTTATTCCCGCGGGCAGTAAGTATCAATGTGGGCAGATATTCTAATAGCATTCGTAAATTGAATGCAAACATAATCCAAAGGGCTTATGCAGGTATCGCTGGGACCAAAGAAATATTATTGGAACTGGTTAGAAATGATTCTATGGATTTAGGGCAATTGAGAAGTATTAATGGTGGAGATATAAAAGAGGCTCATTATCGACCTGACTCTTGGGTAAAAGGAAGTAAAATACAATTCTCGCTCCTGAGATTCTTGCCAGGTTTAGGTTTTAGTCTGTTGGCAATATCCTATTTGCTGCAAACGCCTGACTCAATAGTTGCCACGCTGGGGATTGTGGGAGCGTTTGCCGGAATAGGATCTGTCTTTCTCAATTTCCTGCCGCGGATGTTTTATATGATACAGCTTTTCAGAAAACCAGAAAAGGTATTGACCAATGAAAATATCGAGGATGAACTCGGCACGCGGCGTGAGGATGTAATTGCCTACATCCAACGACGCGGAGGCTTGCCGGATGGATATAATCAGTTGCAGTTCAAGGTTCTGCCTGATCAATCCTTCTGGGCTAATATCTTCCAAGGTCTTCAAATCGGACACGGCGCCAAGGGCATTGTTTCTCTGCACCAGAATTTCCTATCCCTGTCCCAAGCATGTCAAACCGCGATTTTAATCCATGAAATTCATGAAGCCACAGGCCGGGGATTTCTCCTGCACTGGCGCGCCACCTGGCGGGAATATGTATATTATCTGCGTAATATATTCAAACCAGAGCAAATTACCATAGAAAAAGATAGCAATTATACTATACCTTATGTTGCCAGGACCAAGGCGGAATTGTGGCCGGCTATTAATGCGGAGCATGCTACGCAAAAACTCTTGCCGGCCGGGCCTAATGAACCTTATCGCGGCCGGCGCACAATGGTACAACGAATCACTAATTATTTATTGCGCAGCATTCTATATATCTCGGATGTGCGCCAGGCCGGTAAGCCTAAAAACCGTTTTCCGTCCGATGGAATCGTATATTTCTTCAGCGCAGCTCTATTCCTTTTTATGGGAACATTGCTGTTATGGGTTATGCGGCAATCGAGAGGTGCGGGACGAGATGTAGAATTAAGCAGAATATTGGTGGAGGTTCAGGCGGACGAGGTGGCTGTGGAGATTTTTGCCAAATACGGAGGCGGGGACTTACTACGGCCCAGGATCACTGTTCTGCCGCTTTCAAGACTTGGTTTTTTTAAGCGGCTGGCTTGCCCCCTGGGTTATGCGGCCAAGGGGGAGAGAGGACAACCAGTAGTCTATGTACCTGATGCTCTGTTGAGAAAGGGTGTCAATGAGACAGAAATATTTCAGCTATTTCTGCTGCAACTGATACTGAATTACCAGCTAAGGAAATATTGCACCCGAAACCGGGTGGATACAGTAATGGGCGGTATAAGCATCAAGTATGGTTGGTGGAATATAGTGATACCTTGGTTATGGAGGTTGGTTGATCCGCAGGGTTTGGGGATGTTAAAGCCGGGAGAATCGCATTTGGCCCGCGAGCTGCTCAAGCAAGAAATGCAAAAAGACGTACCAGAAGAAATAACAGTGAGGACGGCTTATCTGGCCTGGGCCGGCAAGCCGGATATTAAGCATACCCGGATAATGATAGATACCATGCTGAGCCTGATCACCCGGCAGAGCAATACCGGAGAGCAGGCAAGAAGCATTGCCACCCTGAGTAAACTATGTATCTGGATGACAGATCTGGAGGGGGTACAAGTGGGTGAGTGGGACACACTGCCAGAGGGGGTGACCAGAAAGGAGATTGTACTGCCCGGTTTTCTTAGCCGGAAAGAAAATCGGGATGCTTGGAGAGCAATTCGGAAGGTATTAAAACGCCTGCCTGGAGTTAAATTGGAAAAGCAAAAATTATTTACTCCCCGCCGACTTATTCGTACGCCTGACCAGGCGGCTTAAAGTATATGATTAATCGTTGGTGGTTACGTCCGGAAAAGATGACGCCGGCCCTGGGGGATAATTCAGGAGTAGTGCCGGACGCGAAACGTTTTTTCCAGGACGTACGTCTTTTCTAAATTATTTTCTTTTTTTCCTTTCTTTTTCCTTGACACAATATAATGGGATATAATATTATATTCTTTCTTTTTATTATTTTTTACTTTCCTTATTTGTAACTACTCAGGTATCCCGCCAATTAAGGAAATACGAGGTGTTTTTTAAGGCCGTCACCCCGGCGAAAGCCGGGGTCTAGATGAATTTGCCTTATAAAACCTCTGGATTCCGGCTTTTGCCGGAATGACGACCTGAGTAGTTACCCTTATTTTATATATATTTTATATATTTTGTCTTCGTTAAAATAAAAACAACAACTTTTCTAAGGAAGGCCAGGAGGAAACCCGCATGCCCAAAGCTTATCTAGATCCTAAAAAACGTCGTTATTACGGGAAGATTCAGGAAATCATGGATATCCCAAACCTTATGGAAATACAAAAAAAGTCGTATAATGATTTCCTGCAGAAAAATATTCTTCCCGAAGACCGTAAAAACCAGGGAATCCAATCGGTTTTTCAAAGCGTTTTCCCGATTTATGACTTTAATAATACTTCCAGCCTGGAATTCGCCGGATTTACTTTTGGCGAGCCAAAATATACCGAGGAAGAATGCCGCGAAAGGGATATGACCTATTCCGCGGCGCTAAAAGTCACCTTGCGTCTGGTGGTGCGGGAAGAAGAGCCTGATACCAAACTCAAGCGTATCCGGGACATCAAGGAACAAGAGGTCTTTTTCTGTGAATTGCCGCTTATGACCTCCAAGGGCACTTTTGTAGTCAATGGGGCCGAACGGGTGATTGTTTCCCAGCTGCATCGTTCCCCCGGCGTGGTTTTTGATGAGGATCAAGCCAAGTCTCAGAGTGTCGGCCGGCGGTTTATGATGGCCAGGATTATACCTTATTGGGGTTCCTGGCTGGAAATTGAGTTTGACAGCAACGGTTTGTTATATGCCCGGATTGACCGCAAACGCAAAATATTGATAACTACTTTCCTGCGGGCCATCGGTTATACTACTCAGCAAAAAATCATCAGCTTATTTTACGAGCCCGAAACCCTGCCGGTAGGCGAGCAGCTTATCAACCGTGTTTTAATGGATGATGCGGTTGACGCCTCCACCGGAGAAGTAATGGCGGAATGCAACACTCTGGTGACTGGTGAATTAGTGCAGAAACTGGAGGAGGCTAAGATTCGGAAGGTTTCAGTAGCGCTGACAGGCCCGGACGAGATACTGACGATATATAAAACCCTGGCTAAAGATAATACCCGCTCTAAAAATGAGGCGCTGATCGAGATTTACCGTAAAATGCGTCCGGGTGATCCACCGACCGTGGAAAGCGCTTCTGCGCTGCTGGACGGCCTTTTCTTCAATCCGAAGCGTTATAACCTTTCGAAAGTCGGACGTTATAAGCTCAATAAACGCTTAGGATTGCATATTCCCACTGATCACTGTACTTTGAAGAAGGAAGATTTAGTGGAAATTGTCCGGAAGTTGATAAAGCTCAACAACCAGGAGGCCGGCAAGGATGATATTGATCATCTGGGAAACCGGCGGGTCCGTTCGGCCGGAGAACTTCTGGAAAACCAATTCCGGATCGGTCTGGCTCGCATCGAACGGGCGGTTAAGGAAAGAATGTCCATTCTGGACATTGATGCCTGCATGCCCAGCAACCTGATTAACGCCAAACCGGTAGCCGCCGCGGTAAAGGAATTTTTCGGTTCCTCCCAGCTTTCTCAGTTTATGGATCAGACCAATCCTTTGGCCGAGTTGACCCATAAGCGGCGTCTCTCGGCCTTGGGTCCGGGAGGGTTGAATCGCGAGCGGGCGGGTTTTGAAGTGCGGGACGTGCACCATACGCATTATGGCCGGGTCTGCCCGATCGAAACGCCGGAAGGTCCGAATATCGGCTTGATTTCTTCCCTGGCTACTTTTGCGCGGGTGAATGAGTTTGGATTTGTCGAGACCCCCTTCCGTAAAGTAATTGATGGGAAAGTAACCAATGAAATTGTCTATCTGGTAGCGGATGAGGAAGACCAGTATGTGATTGCCCAGGCGAACGCCTTAATCGACGAAGCGGGGCAACTGGTCGGTACCATCGCGGCACGTTTTAAAGGTGATTTCCCAATGGTCAATCCGAAAGAAGTTAACCTCATGGACCTTTCGCCTAAACAGTTGGTTTCAATAGCGACGGCGCTTATCCCATTTTTGGAACATGATGACGCCAACCGCGCCCTGATGGGTTCGAACATGCAACGCCAGGCCGTGCCCCTGCTTCGGACCGATGCGCCGCTGGTGGGAACCGGCATGGAGGCCAAGGCGGCCTATGATTCGGGAGTGGTAGTGGTTGCCAAGCATGAGGGAACCGTGGAGAAAGTGACGTCGGAAAAAATCATGATTTCCTGGGAAGATCGAAAAACGGACCAAGTGCATATAGATACCTACAACCTGCTTAAATACCAACGTTCCAACCAGGATACCTGTAATAACCAGAAGTCGATTGTCAGACCCGGACAGCAGATTAAGCGCGGTCAGGTTGTGGCTGACGGCCCGGCTACCAAGGACGGTGAACTGGCGCTGGGACAGAATGTCCTGGTAGCGTTTATGCCGTGGCTGGGATATAACTTTGAAGACGCCATTATTGTTTCAGAACGTTTGCTGAAGAGGGATCGTTTTACTTCTATTCATATCGAGGAATTTGAATTGGAGGCCCGGGACACCAAGTTGGGCAAGGAGGAGATAACCCGGGACATACCCAATGTAGGCGAGGAAGCCTTAAAGGACCTGGATGATGGCGGGGTTATCCGGATCGGCGCCGAGGTAGGACCGGGCGATGTGCTGGTCGGCAAGGTTACTCCCAAAGGCGAGACGGAATTAAGTCCGGAGGAAAAGCTGCTGCGGGCTATTTTCGGCGAGAAATCGGGAGATGTCCGCGATGCTTCCTTGAAAGTTCCGCCCGGAGTGGAAGGCAAAGTAATTAATATCAAGGTCTTCTCGCGGCGTGAGCGGGATGATAAACTTCGCGCCCGCGATCTCGACCGTATCAAAAAGATTGAAAAGGAACGTATGCGCCGGGTAGCGCGAATGGATAAGCGCTGCGAAGAGGAGATCGCCGAACTGGAACAGAAACTGGCGGAAAATCTAGCGGAAATAAAGCAGAGCGGCAAGGGCGATGCCGCGGCTTGCAAGGATGAAACGGCTTGGCGGATCACCAAAGCCAAGCAGGTAAATGATGAAATGAAGGCCGAGATCAACCTGGAACAAGAGAAGATGATCATGAAAATCCGCAAGGGCGATGAACTGCCGCCCGGGGTGATTAAACTGGTCAAAGTTTACGTTGCCAAGAAACGGAAACTTTCGGTCGGAGACAAGATGGCCGGACGTCATGGAAATAAAGGCGTGGTTTCCAAGATCGTGCCGGAAGAGGACATGCCCTTTCTGGAAAACGGACGGGCGGTGGATATTATTCTGAATCCCTTGGGAGTGCCTTCCCGGATGAATGTGGGACAGATTCTGGAAACTCATCTGGGTTGGGCGGCGCACGAACTGGATTTACATATGGCTACTCCGGTATTTGACGGCGCCAGCCAGGAACAGATCAAGACTGCGCTGCGGGAGGCGAAGCTGCCGGAAAGCGGGACCACCCTGCTTTACGACGGACGCACCGGAAAGCCGTTTGATCAAAAAATCACGGTGGGATACATTTACATGCTTAAGTTAGCCCATTTGGTAGATGATAAAATTCATGCCCGTTCGATCGGACCTTATTCGCTTATAACTCAGCAGCCGCTGGGCGGTAAAGCCCAGTTTGGCGGCCAGCGTTTTGGAGAAATGGAGGTCTGGGCTCTGGAGGCTTATGGCGCGGCGGAGACGCTTCAGGAGCTGCTGACCGTAAAATCGGATGATGCGGCCGGAAGAACGAAAATCTACGAAGCAATTGTCAAAGGCAAGAATGCGCCGGAATCCTGCATACCGGAATCCTTTAATGTACTGGTCAAGGAATTGCAAAGTTTGGGCCTTAATATCGAACTGCTTAAGAATACCCCACCGGGAAGCAGCGGCAATGGGTCCTCCACTGAGGAACAGGGTGTTAAATCCAAGAAACGCAATAAGGTTGCCAAGGAGGAAGTATGAGAGTAGAAGGCGGCTTTGAAGAAAAAATGACCGTATTCCAGCGGGAGCGGGAGAAGGAGCGGGAATACCATGAATCCCGGGAGGCCGGACAGTTTAATGCTATCCGGATATCTCTCTCTTCGCCGGAAATTATCCGGAATTGGTCCCGAGGCGAGGTTAAGAAGCCGGAGACCATTAACTACCGCACCTTTAAACCCGAACGCGACGGGCTTTTTTGCGAACGGATTTTTGGGCCGGTTAAGGACTGGGAATGCGCTTGCGGAAAGTATAAACGTATCCGTTATAAGGGCGTAGTCTGCGACCGTTGCGGCGTAGAGGTAACTCAATACAAAGTGCGAAGGGAACGTATGGGCCACATTGAACTGGTGGCACCGGTAACCCACATCTGGTATTTCAAAGGGGTGCCTTCCCGGATAGCCTACCTGCTTAATGTCGCATCCCGGGCCTTGGAAAAAGTAATTTATTATGAAGCCTATATTGTTACTGATCCCGGCGACACACCCTTGGCCAGGCGGATGCTCTTAAATGATGAAGATTACCGGGGTTTCCGGGAACAATACGGCCAGGCTTTTAAGGCCAAGATGGGCGCCGCGGCCATACGGGACCTGCTCCGGGAGATCAACCTGGACGAGATGTCCGTAGCGCTGCATAAGGATTTGGACACCAACTCGGTACAGAAGCGCAAGGAGGTAGTAAAACGGCTCAAAGTGGTGGAGTCTTTCCGGAAGTCCGGCAATAAGCCGGAGTGGATGATACTGGACGTAGTTCCCGTCATTCCACCGGAACTGCGCCCCTTGGTTCCCCTGGACGGCGGCCGTTTTGCCACTTCGGATTTAAATGATCTCTACCGGCGGGTGATTAACCGTAATAACCGCCTGAAAAAACTTATGGATTTAAAGGCCCCGGATGTTATCGTCAGGAATGAAAAGCGCATGTTGCAGGAGGCAGTGGATGCTCTTTTTGACAATGGCCGCCGCGGGCATGCCGTAAAGGGGCCCGGCAATCGTCCCTTGAAATCACTTTCCGATATGCTCAAAGGGAAACAAGGGCGTTTTCGTCAAAATCTACTGGGGAAACGAGTCGATTATTCGGGGCGCTCGGTGATCGTGGTGGGTCCGGAACTGAAGCTATGGCAGTGCGGGTTGCCAAAAAAAATGGCGCTGGAACTTTTCAAACCCTTTATTATCAAGAAGCTGGAGGAACGGGGTTACGTCCACACTATAAAGAGCGCCAAGAAAATGGTGGAGCGTGTCAAACCCGAGGTTTGGGATATTCTGGAGGAAGTTCTGGAAGATCATCCCGTACTGCTAAACCGCGCGCCTACCCTGCACCGCCAGGGAATTCAGGCCTTTCTGCCGGTTCTAGTGGAAGGCAAGGCCATCAGGATTCATCCTTTGGTGTGCGCGGCTTTTAATGCGGATTTTGACGGCGACCAAATGGCGGTGCATATTCCCCTCTCGGCCGAGGCCCAGTTGGAGGCCCGGGTCTTGATGCTGGCGACCAACAATATCAATTCTACTTCCAGCGGCCGTCCGATTTTGGTGCCATCCCAGGATATTGTCCTGGGATGTTATTACCTCACCAAGGAAGGACCCTACAGCGAAGAAAAGGTTCGGGTATATTCCTCTCCCGAAGAAGTGCTGATTGCCCTGGACAGCGATATAATTTCCTACCATGACCGGATACAGGTAAGGATAGAAGGGAAGCGCATCGAAACCACGGCCGGACGAGCTTATTTCAACCTGGAAGCAATTCCCCGTCCCTTGTGGTATGTTAACAAAACCCTGAACAAGAAAGAATTAACAAATCTGGTAGCCAAATGCATCAAGGAATTAGGAACTTACGAGACCGTTATAATGCTGGATAAAATGAAAGATATCGGGTTTGAATTTGCCACCCAAGCCGGTATAACGGTGGCCATTGATGATATGCTGATTCCGAAGGAAAAGGTCGGAATGATTGAGCAGGCCAAGAAGGAAGTGGCGGCCATCGAACGCCAGTACCAGCAAGGCGTGATTACGGACGGTGAGCGGTACAATAAAGTCATCGACATCTGGACGCATACTACGGACAACATCGCTGAAGTTATGATGGACGGATTGCGGAATGATCGCGGCGGGTTCAATCCGATATATATGATGGCGGATTCCGGAGCCCGGGGATCCAAGATGCAGATCCGCCAGTTGGCCGGAATGCGCGGGCTGATGGCCAAGCCGCAGCAGAAAATTACCGGCCAGGTTGGAGAAATTATCGAGTCTCCGATTATCGCCAATTTCCGGGAGGGGCTGACCGTGCTGGAATATTTTATTTCTACGCATGGGGCCCGCAAGGGGTTGGCGGATACGGCATTAAAAACCGCGGACGCGGGTTACTTAACGCGGCGCTTGGTGGATGTGGCTCAGGATGTCATAATTACCGAGGAAGATTGCGGAACGCTGAACGGAATTTCCCTGGGCGCCATCCGGGAAGGATCGGAAATAATCGAATCACTCCAGGACCGCATTGTGGGCCGGGTAGCCCTCGACAACGTAGTGGATCTTTTTTCGGATGAGGTGCTGGTGCGCGCCGGTCAGGAAATCTCCGATGAAATCGCTGAAAAAATAGAAAACGCGGTAGTAGAAAAAATCCGAATTCGCTCGGTTCTAACCTGCGAAAGCCGGAGGGGGGTTTGCGCTAAATGTTACGGGCGAAATCTGGCTACCGGCCGGAATGTTGATGTCGGAGAAGCGGTGGGTATTATTGCGGCCCAGTCCATCGGTGAACCCGGCACCCAGCTGACCCTAAGGACCTTTCATATCGGAGGTACTGCCAGCCGTGTGCTGGAGGTTTCCAAGATCGAGGCGAAAAATGACGGGATAGTCCGTTTTCACAATGCCCGTACGATTGCTAATGCCGAAGATAATCTGCTGGTGCTTAATCGCAACGCAGAGCTGGGGATTTACGACGAAAAGGGAGCAGAACGCGAACTCTATCCCTTGCCCTATGGAACGCTCCTAAAAGTGCATGACGGGAGCCGGGTGAAGAAGAACGAGATTATCGCTTTCTGGGATTTATACAATGTTCCGATTTTCACCGAGGTTTCAGGACAGGTTCAGTTCGAAGATATCGTAGAAGGAAAAACCATGAAAGAACAGACCGATGAGACCACCGGGCTTATTGGCCGGGTGATTATCGAACATAAAGAAGAAGAAATGCATCCCCAGATTGTTATCCGGGATAAAAATAAAAACATTTTAGCGAATTATGCCATACCCACCGGCGCTTACTTCACGGTGGATGACGGCGCCGCGATCAAGTCCGGTGATATTCTGGCTAAAATTCCCCGTGAAATATCCAAGACCCGCGATATTACCGGCGGGCTGCCCCGCGTGGCTGAACTCTTTGAGGCCCGTAAACCCAAGGGCGCCGCGGTTATCAGTGAAATTGACGGGATAGTCCATTTTGGCGGCATGGTGAGGGGCATGCGAAAAATAACGGTTGCCTACGAAGCCGTCGGCATAGAAAAGGAATATCTCATACCCCAGGGACGTCATCTTAACGTGCGTGACGGCGATCGCGTTCAGGCCGGAGAGCCATTAACCGATGGCACGGTCAACCCGCATGATATTCTGGAAATCAAGGGTGAAAATGAAGTCCAGGAATATCTGGTCAACAAGGTGCAGGAAGTTTACCGCCTGCAGGGTGTTTCCATTAATGACAAACATATTGAAGTAATAGTCCGCCAACTATTGCGGAAAATTATGATAGAAGATTCCGGAGATACCGAGTTCCTGGTCGGGACGCAAGTCGAGCGCCTGGCTTTTCGCGATGAAAATGAGCGGGTGGTTAAAAACGGCGGAAGACCTGCCACGGCCCGTCCGATATTACTGGGAATAACCAAGGCGAGCTTGGGAACCGAGAGCTTTATTTCCGCGGCTTCATTCCAGGAAACCACCCGGGTGCTGACCGAGGCCGCTGTGGCCGGGAAAATCGACGACCTGCGCGGATTAAAGGAAAACGTAATTATGGGACATCTTATATCAGCCGGGACCGGCATGCCGCATTTGCAGAAACTGCGCGAAAAACTCGAAGAAAAAAATCCTGTTGAAGCCGCGGTTGAGCAACTGGAAGCGGCGAAAAAAAATTAAGGTTTTTCCGCCGGACATTCACGGATGTTTTCTGATCCGTGAGCATGGCGTAAACGCGGTCGTAGGGGTAAAACATATCGTGCCCCTGCGGTTATTAAAAGTTTAATAGCTTTTCCGGGTTACCGACTGCGTGAATATCAGGAATATAACCGGGCTGCCTGGAAAAGGTTGCCCGGTTTTTTTATATTTCAGGCGAGAGAGGAAGGCCTCGGAGTCTGTCGGACTTAGGTAGTCGATCCTGAAAAACACAAAAAGCCTTTTAAATATTGAGGAAACAGTAAAAA
>CBDUZI010000046.1:0-21798 GCA_965371665.1 uncultured bacterium | reverse complement strand
AAAAACCGGAAATTTTAATTGTCGCCAGGAGAAATTTATAATTGACGCCAATCAGCGTGCGCATGAATCCGAGGGCCGGCATGGAAGCCGGCCCCTACGAAATATATGGGCACCTATTGACTTGCTCGATTTGCATATTTCAATTATTTTTCTGCAAGGAAATTCTGAATTCCCCGTCTAAATCCATAGATATATATTGCTGGCATATGAGGACACAGCAATACCAGCCTTTTTTGAAAAATAGGAAGTCTGTTAATAATCCGTTAATCCGGCTAAAAAGATTTCTGCAGCGGGATGAGCTAAAGCTTGAGGAGCAGGGCGCGCTGCCTTGAAAAAGAAAGAAAAAGAGCATCTTGACAATTATTACAAAAAGCTATAATATTCCAATATGGAATATATGGCCAAAAGAGGCCATGGATGATAAAATGGCAGATTGAAACTAAAGAGCAATATCTTCGGGACTACAAAAAATATGAAAAGAAACATCGCGAAGAATTAAATGCAGTTTTGAATAACCTTGATTCCTATTTTAAAGCGTTAAACGAATGTGGATTGCCCAATCTAATAAAGACCGGATTTATTTATAACGAGCCACTGGGGATAAAAGCACTGGACCAAAAGGGTGGGGGAAGAAAAACGAAATTACAGGCAACTAGATTATTATGTATATCCCAATATGGAAGAGAACTCGCTTGTGCTGCTGGCAATCGGTAATAAGCAAACCCAAAGCAGGGATATTGAATATTGCAAGAAAATAGTCAAAGGACTCCGGGAGGAGACGGTGCCATGAGTAAAAAATATGAAAATGTAACGAATATGATCAATAGTATTTCCTCGGATGCGGCTTTTAAAAAAGCCGCGGCTAAAGAAATCGAGGATAGAATGATTGCGAAATTCCTATTGGTGTTGCGGTGTAAACACAACCTGACACAGAATAAATTAGCGAAAAAGATAGGTTGCTCACAAGGAAAAATATCCAAAATAGAATCATCTTATGACAAAGATATTTCTATAGGTGATTTATTAAACTATGCCAATGCCATGGAGTTTCATTTGGAAATAGGTTTTAGGCAGCCTTCGATAAGAATTGTGGATTTAATTAAGTATCATGCCCTTAAAATAAAAATGTATCTGGAGCAGCTAACAAAGCTGGCGAAAACGGATGAAGATATTGGAAAAGGCGTTGCAGATTTTCATTTTGAAGCCATGCATAATATCAACCGGTTTATCTCTGACAGTCTTTCCAAATTGAAAATTGGGAAGCAGAAGCGCAAGCAAGAGAAATCCAAAATCCATATTTCAGCACCCATGGAATATCTTAAAAATACTAAGGAAGCCGATTGTAATGCCCCCGGGCTACGCGCACCTATTGCCATTGATTGACACCGGGGCAGCTTTTGTATCGGTCTAAAAGCACTCTGATCCCCCCTATTTTTAGTCATTGACACACTATTTCGGACTTTGTTAAACTTTTATTGGAAAAAATTTTCTTATCATCTTAGATATAGTCTTGCTTAGGGAGTGTCAGATGAACTTTCCTCGTAAATTTTGCTTCATGACATTAATCGGATTGCTGGCTCTCCCGGGTTCATCCGCCGCTTTGTGGCAAATAACCACTGTCGGTGATGAGAGTGACGATTTCCTTTCCGTGGCAGTGGGCCAAGGCCGCAATAACACCATTAACGCGGTCTATGGTGGAAATAAAAATAATTTAGTTTATGAGTACATTTGGAACGGCGGTAGTTGGAACCGTTTCGTTTTAACAGGAAATCATGATGATATTTTTGGCGTGGCCGTCGGTGATGCCCGGAATAACGGCGAATCGCGGGTCATAGCCGCCTGCAAGGATAATGACCTGTATGAGTATTTTCATAACGGTACTTCCTGGAGCGAAACGAGCGCGGGCACGACCAATGATGAAATCAAGGCCGTGACAATTGGGAACGGCTGGAATGACGGCGTACAACGCGTCTATGCTGGCAACAAGAGCGGCGCGGTCGATGAATTCGTTTGGTCCAGCGGCTGGTCGCATACTTCAATTGTCACCATGACCGATGAAGTGTATGCCGTAGCGGTGGGCCCGGGGCGTAACGGCGTTGGGGATAACTATTTATACAGCGGGCGCAAGGGCGGTATGTTGCGGGAATATCATTATAACGGATCGAGCTGGGCGGCAACCGGCATGTCGATCAATTGCGGGGGAGACGTCTGGTCCATTGCAGTGGGCGCGGCTCAAGAGGGATCAGCCAATACATACCTATATGTCGGCGATGCGGACGGGGAAATCTACGAACAATACTACAACGGGATCAGTTGGGAAGCGGCAACCATCATCGCCAGCGGTTTGGATCGGGTGATGGGGCTTGCCATTGGCGACGGCCGCAACGACGGAGTCACACGCTTATATGCCGCCACTCGGGCCGATCACGTTTACGAACTGACCTGGCTGGGAGCGGCCTGGAGCGCGCCCCTGGATATCGGTAGCCCGTCATCCAATGATTTGTTTACAGTGGCCGTGGGGCCGGGCCGCAACGGCAGCGCGGAAAACCAGGTTTACGTGGGTTCGGCAGACACTCTGCTCTACGAATACAAGTGGCTGAGTCCCACGCCGACCATCACCTCGACGGTCGCGGGCACGCCGACCGTGACGCCGACCATGACGCCGACTGCTACTGTGACGCCGACTGCTACCGTAACGCCGACCGTGACGCCGACCTACACGATCACTCTGACGTCCACAATAACGCTCACGCGCACGCATACGCCGCCCTATACGCCCACGCCTACGTTCACGATCACGCTTACTTCCACGATTACCCCGACCTACACGATCTCGCCGACCAACACGATCTCGCCGACCAACACCATTACCCAGACCGCGACCATTTCGCCGACTCCGCTGCCCACACGCACGGTGACTCCCACGCCCACAATCACGCAAACCTCCACCATTTCACCCACGCGCCTGCCGGTTACCGACGTCTCCCAAGTCCTGGTTTACCCCAATCCGTACCGGGTCCACAGCACTGCGCTGCCCAGGGTGACGTTCACCAATCTACCTCGTCAGGTGAAGATCCGTATTTACGACTTGACCGGAAAATTGGTCAGGGTGATCAAGAAAGATGATCTCGGCACGTCGGCTGTGTGGAACCTGCAGAACCGGAAGGGGATAAACGTAGCTTCGGGAACCTACATCTATATTGTGGAAGGGCAGGGCGGGGAAAAACGGGGCAAGATTGTATTGTTGCGTTAATGGCACTCCCCTAAGGCGGATAGTATGCTTTCGAAATCGTTCATTCACATAAATGGAATAGGTCCCCGCAAAGAACGATTGCTTTGGGAGTGTGGGGCAACGTCATGGGATACCTTGCTGTTTTCTGAATCGGCCATTGCTCTTCCGAAATCAATTAAAAGTCCAATTCACGAACACCTGCAGGCATCAGCAGCTTCCTTGGAACGATGTGACGGCGGATTTTTTGAGGAACGCATGCCAGCCTGTGAAATGTGGCGGCTCTACCCTGAGTTCAAGGAGAAAACGGTATTTCTGGATATAGAAACGACCGGTTTATCTCCCGGAGCTGACGAAATTACAGTCATCTCACTTTTTGACAGCAAGGGAGTCCGCGCCCTGGTTAAGGGCCAAGATCTGGCGGAGTTTCCACGGATTATCTCGCAGTATTCCCTGCTGGTCACCTACAATGGGAAATGTTTTGATTTGCCCTTTTTGCATGCGCATTTTCCCCATTTCCAGAGGAAGTACGCCCACCTCGATCTTCGATATCCGCTTGCTCGTCTCGGTCTCCGCGGGGGGCTTAAGGGGGTTGAACGAAAAGTTAGTATTCAACGTGAAGGTGCATTGTCTCTCGTGGACGGTTTCATGGCAGTCGCGCTCTGGAAAGAGCATCGCAAAGGGAACCGGCAAGCGCTGGATACTTTGAAGCGTTATGCCCTCGAAGATGTGGTTAATTTGAAACCTTTGTTGGAGTTGGTCTACAACCGCAATATCCAAAAAATGCCCCTCCGGATTAAGGGAATCCCGCCAGAACCATTACCCCAAATTGATGTGCCTTATGACGCGGAACTTATTAAACGGCTGGCGAGAGAATGGATCTAGGAGGCTGTTGGACTTAAGTCATTCTCCCCCTTTTGTAAAGGGGGCAGGGGGGATTTAATCAATAAAACGCCCGCTTTCATGTGCAAAATCCCCCTCAATCCCCCTTTTTCAAAGGGGGAAGAGTGCTCAAAATTCACTTTTTGCCTAAGTCCGACAGGCTCCTAGGCCTGCGGAATCCGGGGACACTATACAAAATTGCTGGAATCCTGTAAGCTTTCCCTGGAATTGTGGAATGGCAAAATGCGAACTTTATTTTATACTCCTTCTAAAGTAGAAAGCTGAAATTAAAAATAGTGATAAAGGGAGCCGGGGAATGGCAGCTAAGAAACCAAAATCCGCCAACGAAAAGCAGCAAGATCAAATCATCTTGTATAAAAACAAGGTTGAAGTCCGGCTAAAAGCTGAGACAGTCTGGCTGAGTCTGAACCAAATAGCAGAGCTTTTTGGCAGGGATAAATCGGTTATCTCTCGTCACTTGAACAATGTTTTTATAGAAAAAGAATTAAGTAAAAAAGCAGTTGTTGCAAAATATGCAACAACTGCTGCGGATGGCAAGACTTATCAAGTAGAGTACTATAATCTTGATGTAATAATTTCCGTAGGTTACCGCGTGAATTCCAAGCGTGGCACGCAATTTCGAATTTGGGCTACAGATGTGCTCAGGAAACATTTGATCAATGGATATACAATTAATGCGAAGCGCCTGAAAGTGGCTGATCATAAATATCGGGAATTGCAGAAATCTTTTCATTTGTTGGGTAATGTTATGGCCCTTGAACAGGTTTCCGGTGAAACCAAAGGTCTTATTCAAGTAATCACACAATACTCAAGAGCATTAGATATGTTGGATGATTATGATCACCAACGGTTGATTAAGCCAAAAGGATCAGTGCGAACAAAATATATACTTACCTATGAAGCAGCTTGTGAAATAATTATGGCCATGAAACAGAAATTTAAAGATTCTGATTTGGTTGGTCAGGAAAAAGACAATAGTTTCAAGAGCTCCTTGGGAGCAATAAATCAGACTTTTGATGGTAAAGAGCTATACGCCACGGTTCAGGAAAAAGCAGCCCAAGTATTGTATCTTGTAACCAAGAATCACAGTTTTGTGGATGGTAACAAGCGAATAGCAGCAGCCCTTTTTGTGTGTTTCCTTCAGGAAAATAATTTACTATTGAGGTCCAATGGCATTAGGTGTATTGACGATAATGCACTTGTTGCGTTGACGCTTTTGATTGCTGCCAGTAAGCCCCAGGAAAAAGATACCATGATTAAAGTGGTGATGAATCTCTTGATATAGAGCAGATATAATTAACAAGGTTATTTATCGGAATCCGTCTAATCTGTCGCACATGGATTTTCTATTCAAGCTGCCGGCAGGAGGCCTCGGGCTACGCTGACAATCTTCTCCACTGTGCCGATGGCTTGGATGATGTTTTCCGTGATTTGGATTTGCTGTTCAATATTCTGTATGATTAGCTTTAATTCCGCCTGGTTGGCGTGCAATTTCGTTTGCATGGCCTGGGCTTCGCAGATCCAATTTTGGTAGGATGCATGCAGTAGTTGATCCTGCAGTTGCTGGAACTCCTTTTTTAATTCATCCAATTGCTCGGCCTTTTCGGCTTCATGGTTTTCCTCGGCCAGGGTTTGACAATAAGCAATTGCATTCACATGCACGCTCATCTGGTCCAAGATGGCGTCTTTGTCTTTCGGGGTCATGGTTTTTCTGCGTGCAGCAGCGGGTTGCCTGGTAAACCAGCGGTTCCGCCATTTTGATAGCCAGGACATCGGTTACTCCTTGTCGGCTGCTTTTAATTCTGCATACAGCTGGTGGAGGCGTTTGCCGGACTCAATCAGGCGCTCCAATCCCTGCCGGTTCGCCTGCCAACGGGCTGCTTTTATGGGTTTGGCCAAATCGGCATGCGCCTCTGGCAGGCTTTTATACATGTTTTCGATTTCCTGCAGCAAACGCATCTGGTCCGCAAAACTTTCATTTAATGTCAGCAACTCTTCCACCAAAAGCGTGCGCGCTTTACCGTGACTGGCTTTCCAGCGTCGCTGGATAGGTGCGTACTTGTCCACATAGTATGTTTTCAGCGTGCTCCGGAGCGTGTGTACCAGTGAAATGCAATGTTTGCAATACTGTTCCATTTGGGACTGATTCTTTTGAATCACTTTCTCCAGGTCAGCCAAATGTTTGCTGCGTATGAAACCCCGGGCTGCTTCAGTGGCAGCCAGGGAGAAAATAGCTATGTCTTTTTGGGAAGCTTCCAGTTTGATGGTCTGGGCCGCGGTTTTGGCATGGGTATTTAGATTTTTGGCCAATTGGGAGAACTCATCCGGATCACCGACTTGCTGTTCTGACAAACGCACCAGCAAGGAGGCATAATCCGCAAAAGTGCTGTTTAAGGCAAACAAGGTGGTGCGTGCCTGCTTGATAGTCAAATACAGGGGCTTGGTGCGCATGGACCATTGATATCCCAGTCCGGGTTGTATGAGCAACTCGCTGAATTTTCCCTGAAAGTTTTGCGCAAATCCGGAACGGGCCCAGGCATAATTAAAGGAAAGTGCTTTGTCCAAGGCGCTTTGCGCAGTGTGCACAGCCTGGGCGTATTGCTGAAAAGGGGCCGGCTGCAGGGTGGCACAACCGGTAAACCCCAGACTTCCCACAACCAGGATGCCGAATATTCTAAGTCTTATTAACACAGCCATCACCAACCTTAGAAAATATTGATTGCCAACTAGCAGACAGGTCTTTTTATCACCTTTGGTCTTATTAAGCAATTAGAAATTTAATTACTCCGCCCAGTCTGCTGTTATTTATATCTTTCCAGCCCAGCGCAACACCTTTTCCTTTGCCTTCAGGATTCCCGCTGCCGACATTCCCGTGTCTTTCCGTGTCTCAATCCAGGGACAAAATATTAGAGATATTTTAGGAAATATTTGAAATAATTCGCCGCAGAAACCATCTAATTAAGTATAAGTAATCTTTTCAAGCTTTGCCTATACCCATATTCATTCAACCATATTCAGATTTTGAGAGTGTCGCCAAAAGCTAATTTCCAGGAAATTCTCCTGGTTTTCTCCAGGAGAAACAGGGGATTAAGAGATCCCTCGCCTACGGCTCAGGATGACATGCGAAGGGCTTGGCATGACATTTTGGTAAGTAAACGTTTATGGGCGACAGCCCCATTTTCAAGAGAGGCAGAATTTTATGAAAAAAAGTAGCTCATTGATGCTGGTAATGCCGCTTTTGGGCGCCCCGGCCTCGGCAGAGGTAATTAGAAGGGGGTGTTTTTGTGACTGCTAGTAAAAGCAACCTAAAGGGGAAAGCACATCTAACCAAGTCCGGTAAAGATTTGAGGAATAAAATAATGTTTAGAAAAGGCAAAAGTTTTATAAAAGCGGCTCTATTGCTGAGGAAATCACATGATTGTGAGACAGTAGCCAGTCATCTCCTTCTCCAGGGATTAGAAGTCATTTTAAAATCACTTTTACTACATAAGGGAACCACTATGCAGGAAATAAAAAAAATAGGCCATGATTTGTTAAAATTAATTAACACAGATCATTTGAGAAATATTTTCCATTTTGAGGATGAATTAATTAGCGAAATTAAAGTCATTAATGTACTTTATAAAAAGCATCATTTGAGATATGGCTCAGGAATAGACTTGATAATTGATTTAAAAATTTCAAAGGCTGAATTGTTTTTTAAGAAATTAATTGAGATTATAAAATATAGTGAGGAGCAGCTATTTAACATATAATCAAAGAATCAAAGAAAAGCCCATTAGCCAATTTGGCCGGCTTCTATCAAATGACAAATGAAGATATGACCCTGTATCCTCACCTGGAATTTCCAGAATTATTTAATAATAGCGATTTTCTTAACCGGCAGGCGCGTCTCCTTGCCCTCCAAGGATAAAAAGACCTGGTAAAGATAAATTCCCGGTGGGATGCCTTGAGTGCTCCATGTCAAACCCTGGCAGGGTGAAAGGCTATGGAGTTTGGCAATCCTTTCACCCGCCGGATTAAAAATAAAAATATCCACTTTATCGAACTGGCTTTCTTCCCAAGAAAAGGCCACAAAATCACTTCCGGGGTTGGGATAGGCTATAACTGATTTACCTTTTAAGTCGATAGTGCTGGTTGCCGTGTTGATCGGCGTTGAAGTATGAGAAGGAGAGGGCGCCTGAGTGGGAGTAGCTATAGGTGTCGGTATAGGCAGAGGTTCGCTTGCGGTCATATAGGTACTGGATGCATGGTGAAGATTATAGCGGCCGCCGAATAAGTAGACCACATTGTTATAAGCCGCGATTTTGTGTTCCGCTACACCGCTTTCCAATACAGCTTGCGAAGTAATCCACCCTCCGGGTTCGGAAGGGCTGGGAATGAAACCACTGACAGGATCGGGCCTGGAACAATAGGCAGCGTTTATTAAACTTCCGCTGCTGTTTTCCCCGCCAACCGCAAAAAAATGTCCGGACACGAACACAACCGCATGCTGCGCCATGGGCACGGGCAAGGAAGCGGTTTCCTGCCAGGAACCCAAAGTTCCGTCCAGGGCGAATTCCGCAAAATAAACCTTTTTTTGGGGAATGCTGTTGGCGTCATTTCCACCAAAAATGTATATTCGGTCATATGCCACGCAGGCGGAAAAATCATAAAGCGCCTGGGGCAAGGGCTCAGTTATTTTCCAGCCTCCCGGGCTGCCTAGACTGTTTATGGTTCCTCCGGGATTTGGCCGACAGTACCAAACCCGGTCTTCGTATACCGGCACACTCCCGGTGGGGGTGTTATAGGGCCCGATATTTTCCCGGGATATGCCTCCCAAAACATAAATATTATTTAAATGGGAAACTGCGACAGCCCGAATGAACGGTTGATAAATCGAGGTAGGCTCATGATCTCTATCAATAATCGGAATCGCTGCGGTTTCTTCAAAGGGGCCGGTTCCGCCTTGTCCGTCTCCGGAAGTGGTTTCATAAAATACCCGGGCGGCTCCAGGCTGATGCACAGCCGTGAGGGGCTCTCCCCACCATGCGGCGGTTATGGAAAGCCCGGCTGCGCCGGCCCAGATATGGGCATTTAAAGTGTTGGCCCCGCCGAAAATATAAATGAGGGAACCAGACAGCGTAGACGAATGTAAAATGGAGGCCATGGGAAGGGAACCGCCCGAAAAAGGCGCGGCCCAATGAGATAAAGTTCCATCAGCCGAGATTTGATTATTAAAAGCGGTTGAGGAGGCATATGGCGTGACCCCGTTAAAAACACCGTCAGCATAAGAGCTAAGGGTATTACTAACCCCTCCGAGGATAAAAATTTCCGGATCTCCATTTTCCGGAGCCCGGATTATTGCCGTGTGTCCGGTCCAAGTCTCATAAAAACGGCCACCCTGAGAGGAAAGGAATAAGGGTGTGGCGGGAATCCAGTGGTCAACCTGATATTCGGCTGCTTCCGTCCAACATAATGAATTATCCAGTGGCTGGGTTTGAGCCCATCGCCCCAAGGTGGTTTCAGCTATGGCCAAAGAGGGGCTTTTTATGAAAAAAGCGCTGAAAACAATAAAACATGATAATACTTGTTTTTTAGACATTTGGGGTTTATGCTTCCTTTTGAATACTTTTCCCGGCAAATGGAGCTTGGCATCACCCGATCCGGGGAAGGTAAACCGGGCTTCTGCCTACTCCGACCAGTCCGCTGTTATTTATATCTTTCCAGCCCAGCGCAACACCTTTGCCTTTGTCTTCCGGCTTCCCGCTGCCGACATTCCCGTGCACGATATAAATCTGGTTGCTGCTCTTGGAACGGTCAACCCCTAATACCAGCATGGAGTGGCTGTTGGTCCGGATATAGTCGCCCGCCTGCAGCTCATAGGAACCATTCTGGACAGGGGAAAAGTTTGTCCATCTATTTCGGCGGGAAAACTCTTTTCTAAAGGAAGAAACATTTCTGCAGCACCAATCTTTATTCTTTAGCTTGGCTATGTTCGAGCACATAAAAGCTTGAATATGATGGATTTTAAACTGCTCTCCGCAGCGCCGGTAAACATAGGACACAAATTCACTGCACCATTTATGATACTTCCACCTTATCTTGAATTTGCGTATAACCGTCCTCATCTTAAAACATCCGCGGCAGTAAGCCTTGATCTGGCTGCGCCGGGTAGAGTCATTATTCTTCAAGTCCCGCATATACCACTGCATGAGCAGTATTTGGGCTACGGTGATGATCAACCTTTCACCATCTTTTAATTTGGTGTTATTTATTATATCGGTTTTAGATAAATCCACAAACGGCCATCCGCTGATGTTGCTGGCAGTGCTACTACTTCTTCGGATCACACCTTTTTTCAGATCAATGCCATACCATTCCCGCATGTTTTCATAAAAGGTCTTTAAGTTACCGGCTGAAGTGGCGGTTAAATTACTTAGATTTAATTCATTACCAACATGATTTTGGTTAGGGCCGTCGGATAAAACTTTAGCGCGCATTTGGCGGGTCCAGGCAATATAACCTTTTTGGAATTTGCTGTACCGTCCGCCGTCCGGCGTATTCAATTCATCGGTTAGGGGATAACCGATGAAACTTCTCTCCCAGCCGATAGATGACCATTGCCAGCGGATTTGACCATGCACTTCATGGGCCCCGGAAGCCGGACTCCAATATATAGAGCCGCTTTCATAATGGCGAAAACGGCCTATGCCGTCAGGGCATGCGCTTTCCGGATTAACCGGATTTTTCAAGAAGCCATTACTTCCGTCCAAACTCTGGTACTTTTGACTAATCGCGCTCATTTCATCCCTCCTCAGCCAAGAATGATGATATACTGACTTTAGTTGAGATTGAAAAGAATGGTTCCCCGGTGGCATAATCCACAGTACGGAAACACAAAAAAAGAAAGGACCCGCAAAGGCAGGATACCACATGGAGGCGGGAAAAAGCAATCAGCTTATCTTATTATGATCTGAAACATGTCCGAAACTATTAATTTATTCCAATTTTTATTAAGGAAGAATCAATGAACGAGATTGCCCACATCAAGACCACCAAGATGGCCATAAAAATTGCCAACCAAATTATAAGCTCTTGCTTTACTGGTACCAAAGCGGCGCTGCTGGCCGCTGCCAGTGCCGATCCGGACCATTTCCAGGACGTGGAATTTGTACATGTCAAAGGCCGCCGGGATAACCCTCATCAGAGAGAATGGCCGGTCCTGGAGGATAAGGCGCATTTTAGGTCAGGGGGGATAAATCTTACGGCCTTTAATCACTATATTGACATCAAAAAGGGGCCCGGCATATTTGATGATTATGATGGGTACAGTTATTATAGGGGTTCAGCGCATAAAGGGCAGTATCAAAAGGCCAGCCAGCTTACTCAGGGATGGGCGCAGATTAGCGCCCATCTCATGGGATTGAGAGTCGATGAAGGTATAAGTTACTGGTTAAATGATGAGTACGTTCACACGGCCGGACAGCAATGGTATAAAGCATGTTCTCCGGCCTTAAAAAATTATTCCTCTCCTAAAGACCAGGGAGTTTATGCCAATAAGCAAGCTGAGTTGGCCGCCAGATTTCCCCTGGCCGGAAGCCGGGGGAAAAAAGGGCATGGTTTTCCTTATAGCGTTTTCATGCCGGTGGATAACCTGGCGCGCTATTGGTTTGAGCGGTTCCGGGAATCCGGCCGAAAACGGTTGGAATATTTAGGCCCGGTCATGCATGCCATTCAGGATGCCGGTATCCCTCATCATGCCGCGGGATATAGCGGCAATTGGCATGTGGAATATGAAAAAGCGCTGGACAAACATATTAAAAGCGTGTACCGGGAACCAGCTTTTCATTTACAAGTAAAAAAACTAACGAAGAAGTGGTGTCAGGAGGATTTGCGTCCGCCGTCAGGAAGACTGCGCTTAAGCGATCGGGGAAGAAAGCCGGCGATAAATTGGGAAATCCGGCAACTGATCACCTGGCTGGCTTTGCATGCTTATCACGCTTATGCGAAGGATTACCACCATTTTAGCAAGGGGTTCAAACCTAATAACCAAAGCCTGGGACGTCTGTATATACTGGCTACGGCCATGAGTGGGTTGGTGCTGTTAAAAGCCGTAACCAATCACACACCTAAAGCTAAAGGTTGATAAAGAAACCGGGCCGGCAGGGAAGCCGGCCACAAAACGGTAAAATAAACCAAAAGAAAGTTTGACAGAAGTCAACCTTTTATGATACTTTACACTCTCATTTTGGTTGATAAAACTAAAAGAGGTTATTTAAAATTTGGAGGAGAAATATTCATGTCAGTTCAAGGTAAGGCAAAGTGGTTTAATGGTTCAAAAGGTTTTGGATTCTTGGAGCAGGAAGACGGCGGGAAGGATGTTTTTGTACATTTTTCAGCCATCCAGGGAGACGGATTCCGTAATTTAAATGAGGGTGATGCGGTAGAGTTTGACATTGTCGAAGGCCCGAAAGGCGCGCAGGCCGCCAATGTCCGCAAAATCGGATAACCTGATCGTTTGGTAGAAGAGTAAAAAAAACGGCCCCGCGGGGCCGTTTTTTTTTTAGGTTTTATACCGCACATTATCAATTATTTCGGGAATATCAGTAGTAACCCATTCTGCGCCTTGCTGCATGAATTTCATGGCTTGATCTTTTTCATTCACAGTCCAGACGGCTATTTTTAACCCCGCTTTAATCAGGGTATAAAAAAATTTATCTATAACATGGTAGCGCTTATCAAACACGTGCAGCCATTCCTGGTTTAGAAAAATTGCGTCCAGCAGAAGTTCTTCATGAAATTCCAATATTTTACGAATAAACCCATTCACTGCGGCCCGGTTGGGCGGCATTAATTCACCGTAATCCTTATCGTATAAAACCCCCAGACGGAGTTGCGGCGCCAATTGCCGCAAGTGTCTAAGGAATTTACCTTTAATACTGGTAACCATAACTTTTTCTAAAAATCCCTTTTGCTCTAATAAGCCATAAAGTTGTTCGCTGTCTGCCGCTACCTTCCATTTTCCATTAAGACAACCGGCTTTAACATCCAAATGGAGAGGGATATTACTTTGATTAATCTTGTCCAGCAGCATATCCAGAGATAGTACCGACCCTTCCAGACGGCTGAACGGGGTCTTTCTAATGGATTTGCCCCGATGTTTAGGGTCATGATGAGCCACCAAAACACCATCCGCGGTAGTCCGCACATCGCACTCCATATAAATCTCTTTTTGTTGGTGTTTAAGCGCAAGGGCTTTTTCAATCGAGGCTTCGTCATTACAGCGGTGCGCGATAATTTTAGGCAGAGAAAAATATTGCGGTTCGGGCATAAAACAACCTCCGCTGTGCATAGCTGTTGATCTTTGTCTGAAAAAAAGCCGGGTTTTATGTTAAAATATTACCTGAATCATTTAATTGTACCTCAAGGGGCGAAGAAATGAAATATATTCTAGCCATTGATCAGGGAACTACGGGAAGCCGCGCGATTTTGTTTGATAACCAAGGCCGGCCGTGCGTGAGTGCTTATCAGGAATTTCCCCAGTATTTTCCCCGTCCCGGCTGGGTGGAGCATGATCCGGAAGAGATATGGGAAAGTGTTAAAGCGGTAATCCAAAAGGTCTTAAAATCCATCCTCTCGCAAAATATTGCGGCTATCGGGATTACCAACCAGCGGGAAACTACGGTGATGTGGAACCGGCAAACCGGGAAGCCGGTCTGCCGAGCTATTGTCTGGCAGTGCCGCCGGACCACGGAACGATGCGATTATTTGAAGGCGAAAAAAGCCGACGCAGATTTCTTTAGAAAAACAACCGGTCTCCCGATAGATGCTTATTTTTCAGGCACCAAAGTGGAATGGATATTAAAAAATGTGCCCGACGCGCGGAAGCTCGCTCAGACCGGGCAGCTGCTCTTTGGCACTATCGACACCTGGCTGCTTTGGAAGCTGACCGGCGGGCAAGTCCACGCTACGGACTATACCAATGCCTCCCGTACCATGCTGTTTAATATCAACCAGCTGGATTGGGAGGAAGCGATTCTTAATAAATTAAATATTCCGAAAACCATCCTGCCGCAAGTAAAACCCTCATCCGGTGTTTTTGGTAAAACCGTGAAAATCGGCCGGCTGCCGGCCGGTCTGCCCATTGCCGGCATGGCCGGGGATCAACAAGCCGCGCTTTTCGGGCAAGCCTGTTTCGAGCCCGGTACCATGAAAAATACTTATGGTACCGGATGTTTTGTGCTGCTAAATACCGGTAAGCAGCGTCCGCACTCCAAGTGCGGACTGATTACTACTTTAGGCTGCGATGCGCAGGGCCGGCCGGTCTATGTGCTCGAAGGCGCTATTTTTATCGCGGGGGCTGCCATTCAATGGTTGCGGGATGGTTTGCGTATTCTGAATTCCGCCCAAGAATCAGAAGCCCTGGCCGGCCGGCTAAAAGATAACGGCGGAGTTTATTTCGTGCCCGCGTTTGTAGGACTGGGCGCGCCCTATTGGGATCAGAAGGCGCGGGGAACCATAGTCGGGATAACCCGGGGGACAAAAAGGGAACATCTGGCGCGGGCGGCCTTAGAGGCTATGTGCTATTCCACGCAAGATGTGATGCAAGCCATGGAAAAAGACTCTAAACTAAAGATAAAAGCCTTAAAAGTCGATGGCGGCGCGGTAAGCAATAACTTTCTTTGTCAATTTCAAGCCGATATTTTAGGCCGGGAAATAATTCGGCCGAAAATGACGGAGTTAACTGCGTTAGGGGCGGCCTATTTGGCAGGACTAGCTGTAGGGTTTTGGAAGGATGCCCGGGAAATAAAACAAATATGGAAAAAAGATAAAAGCTTTAAACCACATATTTCGCGGGCTGCCGCTGTCCGTTTATATCAAGAATGGCAGGACGCTGTGAAAAGGACGCGTTCTTTTATATCATGAATCTCCGGGATGTTATTATTATTGGGGGCGGGGTGATTGGCGCGGCCATGGCCCGTGAGCTGTCCCGTTATAAGATCAAAATTGCCTTACTGGAAAAAGAAGCTGAATTGGCTTTTGGTATTTCAAAATCCAACAGCGGCATTATCCATCCCGGGACCCAAAATCCTCCCCTGTCCTTAAAAGGCCGACTGTGCGTGCAAGGCAACCAACTCATGCGCGGTCTGGTGCAGGAACTGGGCGTGGATTTCAAAGAAGTCGGAGAGCTGATAGTTATCTTCCAGGAGGAAGAAAAAGCCCGGCTGCTTCGCATTGTGCAGGAGGCGGAGGCTTTAGGCGTTCCCGGATTACAAATGGTCGACCGGTCTTGGCTCCAGCAGCATGAACCGAACCTTTCCCCTGATATATTAGCGGCCCTCTATGCGCCCACGGCGGGAATTATCAGCCCCTACCGCCTGGTCTATGACCTGGCGGAAAATGCCATGAAAAACGGGGTGGAAATTTATACCTCGCATAAAGTGACTGCGATTATACCGCAACCTGATCACTTTGAAATTAAGGTTAGGGACCAGGTATTTCGCTCCCGTTATGTGATAAACGCGGCCGGTCTTTGGGGGGATGAGATCGCGAACATGGTTGGTATTCAGGATATTGTAATCAAACCGCGCAAGGGCGAAGAATATCTTTTAGATAAAAAGCTTGAAAATCTTACCAACCATTTGGTGTTTCCTCTGCCTACGTCCACCTCCAAAGGAATTATAGTTATCAAGACCGCGGACGGAAATCCTATGATCGGGCCTACGGCGCAGGATGGTGAAGATAAAGCAGACCTGGCTACTACGGACCAAGGTTTGAATCAGGTGCTGACCAGCGCGCAAAAATTAGTGCCGGCTATCAGCCGCCAGGATATCATTGCTTATTTTGCGGGTTTGCGGGCCGTGGCCGGTGATGATTTTATTATCCGGCATGAGAACCAATGCCCGGGTTTTATAAATGTTGCCGGCATCCAGTCGCCCGGCCTTACCTGCGCACCGGCCATAGCGCTGATGGTGGCGGAAATACTCCGGCAAAATGGGCTTAGCCTATGTAAAAAAAAGAACTTTTATAAACACCGTGAACCCTTTACTCACCTTTTCGCCCTGTCCTTGGCTAAGGCCAAAAAAGTAATTCAACAGGACGCTGCCTATGGCGATATTGTTTGCCGGTGTGAAATGATCTCGGCGAAAGAAATCAGAGAGGCTATAAAAAGAGGAGCCCGAACCTTAGATGGCATAAAATTCCGCACGCGCGCCCAGGCCGGCAGATGCCACGGAGGGTTTTGCACCACGCGCATTATGAAAATAATGGCTGAAGAATTAAATATTCCCTGGTCGGAAATCACCAAACGCGGCCCCGGTTCGGAAATAATCAAAACCATACGGGGTAGTGAAGAAAATGATATCATGTGATTTAGTCATTGTGGGCCGCCGGGCCGGCCTGGCAGCCGCAAAGAAATAGAAATCAGCACTCGGTAAAACAGCGTACCGCAAGCCATTTAGGCTAAAGACCATGCGCGAGAGGTGATATCCATGTGTTTGGATAAAATCAAGGAATACTTCAAAGAGTACATCTTCGGATATATTTTCGATGATATTCAAAACTGCATTAACGCCAGAGCAAATTATACAGTTGCCTTGGCTTTGGCTTCGTATACGGATTTTTTAGGCGGACTTATAAATGGAACTTTGGGGCTGCAAGGGGAAAGCAAAAAGCAGTTTTTGAAAGCATTGGAATATTTTCCAGATTATAAAGGTGAAGAGAATTATTACAAGAATTTTCATATTAAATTTAAAGACGTCGATTATCAAATAAAGGATGGCGATATTTATTCGCTCTTTCGGTGCGGGTTGGCGCATGAATATTTTATCAAAGGAGACTCTTTTGTTCACAACAATCCGGACGGATACAGGGATGAGAGGGATGTTTTTCATCGCGAAGGTTGTATTTCCGCTGATGCAGGAGTACAAGTTATAGATATAAATGGCGGTAAAAGACTGCGATTTCATACAAATGCATACTTCCGGGATTTCAAGCAAGCGTGGGAAAAATATTATGCCGAGCTTATGGATGTTAATAACAAAAATTTGCGTGAAAAGTTTATGAATACGCTTGAACGAATAAAAGTCAGGGAAATCAAATTTTGGTATGAGTAAATATAAAATCTTCATCAGTGGTGTGCAGCAGGAGCTGAAAGCAGAGCGCCAGGCGATAAAGGATTTCGTTCTCGGTGATGTTCTGCTTTCGGAATATTTTGATGTTTTTTGTTTAAGGACTCATCTGCCAAGAGCAAATCGGCTGAAAAGGCGTATCCGGATGAAGTCCGAAAAAGCGATGTCTATATCGGCATGATGGGCATGCAGTACGGCAGTCCCGGTAAAGCCGAAATATCAGCGACTGAGGCGGAATTTCGTAAGGCTAGGAAAGCTCATAAGGATATTCACATTTTGCCGGTGAGGTAAAAATGAGGTAATGAGCTACAATCCGGATAAACATCATCGCAGATCAATTCGCTTGAAAGGATTCGATTACTCATCCGCAGGCGCGTATTTTGTCACGATCTGCACGCAGAACAAGGAATGTTTTTTCGGGGATATTGCAGATGGTAAGATGAACCGGAATGATGCGGGCAATATGATTGATAAATGGTGGAATGAATTAAAAGAAAGATTTGTCGGCATTGAATTGGATGAGTATGTCATTATGCCGAATCATTTCCACGGAATAATAATTGTAGGGGCAACCCTTGTGGTTGCCCAAAATGAAAACGGGATGAAAATGAAAAGGGCAGGCACAAGGCCTGCCCCTACGCGGGAAAAATCAATTGGTAATATCATAGGTGCGTTTAAATCAATTACCACCGATGAATATATTAACGGTGTTAAACAGAATGGATGGCGTTCGTTTAATAGCAAATTATGGCAACGCAATTATTACGAACACATCATCCGTAATGAAGATTCATTGAACAGCATCAGGGGATATATCAATAATAACCCCGCGGAATGGGATTCTGACGAATTGAATCCATTGGTTAATCGTAGGGGCAACCCTTGTGGTTGCCCGAAATGAAAACAGGATTGCCCAAAATATAAACAGGGTTGCCCAAAATGAAAACGGGATGAAAATGGAAAGAACAGGCGCAAGGCCTGCCCCTGCGCTGGAAAAATCAATTGGCAATATCATAGGTGCGTTTAAATCAATTACCACGAATGAGTACATTCAGGGTGTAAAACAAATTGCCAATAAGGTAAAGCGGAAAAGGCTCAAAAATAATCAAAGCCATACGGGGTAATGAAGTAAATGATATCACGTGATTTGGTCATTGTGGGCGGCGGACCGGCCGGTTTGGCCGCAGCGCTTTCCGCTTATGAGAACGGCGTGAAGGATATTTTACTTCTGGAACGTGATCAATATTTAGGCGGCATACTAAATCAATGCATCCATCCCGGATTTGGTCTGCAATACTTTAAGGCAGAGCTTACGGGTCCGGAATATGCGGAACGGTTTATACAGAAAATAAACAATATAAAAGAAATAGAAATCGGCCTGAAATCTTTGGTCGTGCATCTGACCAAGAAAAAAGAGCTGACTTATATAAAGCCCGGCACCATGCAGACCGTGACCGCGAAAACGCTGATTATAGGCACCGGATGCCGTGAACGGACCCGCGAAATGATCCAAATTCCGGGTACCCGGCCGGCCGGCATATTTCCGGCCGGTCTGGCGCAAAAGCTAATCAATATTGAAGGTTGGCTGCCGGGCCGGGAAGTGGTCATTATCGGGTCAGGGGATATCGGATTGATTATGGCCCGGCGTTTTACCTTGGAAGGCGCTCAAGTAAAGGCTGTGATTGAGATCCAGAAAGAATCGCGCGGACTAATCCGCAATGTCGCGCAATGCCTGGATGATTTCAATATACCGCTTTATCTCCGGCATAAAATAGTGAAAATCCATGGCCAAGACCGGGTTGAAAAACTCACGATAGCTGAAGTGGACGATAAGTTTCAGGAAGTTCCCAACACGCGTTTTGAACTGGCCTGCGATACAGTATTGATCTCAGTGGGTCTGATTCCGGAAAATGAACTGATAGAGATGGCCGGCGTGGCTATGGATTCAAAAACCAATACCCCGGAATCCAGCGAGTTAAACACCACCTCGATTCCGGGATTATGGGTATGCGGCAATGCGTATAAAATCTATGATGTGGTGGATGGCGTAACTCGCGACAGCGCCTGGGCCGGTAAGCTGGCAGCGGAATACTTGAGGAACATGCCATGATTAAGAAATTAACCTGTATTGCCTGCCCGCAAGGCTGCCCGCTCATAGCGGAAATCGCGCAGGGTCGTGTGAGCAAGGTAAGCGGTAATAAATGCCCTAAGGGCGAAGAGTACGCTAAGCAGGAAATAGAAAATCCGCAGCGCATCTTGACCTCCACCCTACTGACCCAGGGCCTGGCTTTGAAGATGGCGCCGGTCAGGACCAACCAGGCAATCCCTAAAAACAAAATCTTCGAGGCCATGAGCGAGATCAAAAAGCTTCGCCTGAACCGGCCGGTTAAGGTGGATGAGGTGATTATTAAAAATTTTATGGAATTGGGTGTGGATTTAATTGCCACGCGGACCGTGGAGTAGGAAATCCCGGGCCGGCATGCCCTTCGGCAGGCTCCCTTCGGCTATGCTCAGGACAGGCAGGATAAAGAAGCCGGCCCCTACATTGAAAAATCAAAAGGATTTATCAGGCTATTGCTTGGCGCGTTCGGCCCGCTTCCGCTGGAGAGGATCCAGAATTTTCTTCCGAAGCCGCAGTGATTGCGGGGTAACTTCCAGGAGTTCATCTTCATTAATATATTCTAAAAACTGTTCCAGACTCATTCTTCGAGGCGGGGCTATAGTCAAGGATTCATCCGATGATTTGCTGCGCATATTGGTTAGTTGTTTGGTTTTGGTAATATTGACGGTTAGATCCGTATCGCGGCAATGTTCGCCGATTATCATGCCGCTATAGACCTCGGTTACGGCCCCGATGAAATACTCACCCCGGTCCGAGAGCTGAAACAGCGCATAGCCGGTGGCCGAACCAGCCTGGTCGGCGATTAATACGCCGCGCTGACGGCCTACGGAGCCGGATTTATACTCATGATAACCTGTCACAGTATGATGCAGCAACCCCTCGCCCCGGGTCAGAGTTAAAAACTCGGTACGAAAACCCAGTAAACAGCGCGAGGGAATCGTAAAGACTGCCCGGGTCCGGCCGTCCGGCATGGTTTCCATATGATTCATTTCAGCCTTGCGTGATCCCAGGCGCTCAATGCAGGCGCCGATTTCCTCGCTTTTGACGTCAATGCTCAGTTCTTCATAAGGTTCCAGAACTTTTCCAGCTTCGTGGTGCGGAATGACTTCCGGCTTGCTGACCTGGAATTCATACCCTTCCCGGCGCATGGTTTCAATCAGGATGCCCAGGTGGAGCTCGCCGCGGCCGGAGACTGTCCAGGCATCTGTGGAATCCGTATTATTGACCCGGAGGCTTAGATTAGTAAGCGCTTCTTTATATAAACGATCCCGCAGGTGCCGGCTGGTGACATAATTGCCTTCCCGGCCGGCAAAGGGACTATTATTGATGGAAAAAATCATGGTCAGCGTCGGCTCATCCACGGTTAAACCGGGAAGCGCTTCAGGTTCCGCCGGGTCGGCAATCGTATCTCCGATAGTGATATCATTCAGGCCGGCCAGAACCACCACCTCGCCGGCTTCCGCCATGTCCACTTCACAACGTTTCGTTCCCTGGTGGATGTAAAGCATGGAGACTTTGAAAGGGGTTAGTTGGCCATCCTTATGGCGAATGGCAACCACGGTTTGGCCTTTGGCCAGGGTGCCCCGGGTAATGCGGCCAATCGCGAGACGGCCCAGATAATCGGAATGATCAGTATTGGTGACCAGCAATTGCAGGGGTTTATCCGGAGCAACCTCAGGTCCGGGTATTTCCCGAAGCAGCGCCTCGAAAAGCGGATTCAGGTCATGGGAGTCATTATCCAATTCGATTCTGGCATAGCCTTCGCGGGAACTGCCGTAGAGTACGCTGAAATCCAATTGCTCATTACTGGCGCCTAAAGCTACGAAGAGGTCAAAGATTTTATCCAGCGTGTCATGCGGCTGAGCATCCGGCCGGTCGATTTTATTAATCAAAACCACGGCTTGCAAGCCGCGCGCCAGGGCTTTTTTCAGAACGAATTTGGTCTGCGGCAGCGGACCCTCGGCGGCATCCACTAAAAGCAGAATGCCGTCCGCCATCTGCATAATGCGTTCCACTTCGCCGCCGAAATCCGCGTGCCCGGGCGTATCAATGATGTTTATTTTGACCCCGTTTTTGTTGATGGAGGCATGTTTGGAAAAGATCGTGATGCCGCGTTCTTTCTCAAGCGGATTAGTATCCATGATCCGCTCGGTAATGGTCTCGCGGTCACCGAAAGAGCCGCTCTGCTTAAGCATGGCATCGATCAGCGTGGTTTTACCATGGTCCACGTGAGCTACGATCGCAATATTTCTGATGTTCTCTTTTATTGGCATAATGGTTGAAATAAAGTCTCTTTCTCTTGGATTTTGAATTAAAGCCGCTTAGTCTAACCGAAGGACGTGATTTAGACAAGCGATTTATTGGGAAAATAACTAAAAGGCAGATTGTAACTCATATTGCAACATCGTCAACTAAAACTACTTTTACTGTGT
>CBDUZI010000045.1:0-21798 GCA_965371665.1 uncultured bacterium | reverse complement strand
AAGGGGGAAACTTAGAAAAACTGCCTTTTGTTGTTAAGTCCGACAGGCTGCTAGGGATAAATAAAAAGGTCTTCCGGGTTACAAGAAACAAGCCGGAAAACCAGGGGAAAGAATAGGCGCGAAAAGGCAAAAACACGTGAAAAAAGAAAACTGAGAACTGACCGCAACTGAAAATTATACTTTTCATTTTTCTGTTTTCAGTTGCTCTGCCAAAATTTTCGCTCTGCGAAAATTTTGGCGTCCCCAACGGGATTCGGCTACTACGTTCGCAGAGCTCTCTGCGTAGCCTCCCCTCCCTCGCTGACGCCCAGAGGGCTTTTCCTCGCTATTCGCTCGGCGCTCGCTCGCTTCGAATCCTGCCATTATGATAACTAAGGAATAACAAAAGGGCTGCTTAATAGCAGCCCTTTTGTTATTCCTTGGCGTCCCCAACGGGATTCGAACCCGTGTCGTCGCATTGAAAGCGCGATGTCCTAGGCCTCTAGACGATGGGGACGTAAAACAAGCCCATTATTAAAGATAAATAATATAAATGATGTTCCCTGAAGTTGCAAGGTAATTGTGGCCTATAGGGAAATTATTTCCTGATAGAGCTCCTGGTATTCCCGGGCGGAGCGCTCCCAGGAGAAATCGGCAGTCATGGCGTTTTTCATCAACCGGGCCCAGGCCGTTTTATCCTTAAAAATATCCAGGGCTCGCTTGAGGGCTTCCAGCAGCGCCTCGCCGGTATAGGGCCCAAAAGTGAAACCATTGCCATGGCAGCCGTCAAAATCGTCCACGGTATCCGCCAGGCCGCCGGTACGGCGCACGACGGGTATGGAGCCGTACCGCATGCTGATCATTTGCCCCAGGCCGCAAGGCTCATATCGGCTGGGCATAAGAAATAAATCCGAGCCCGCGTAAATTTTATGTGCCAAGGCATTGTCGAACCCCAAGGTCAAAGCCAGTTTGCCGGGATATTGGGCCTTGAGACGCAAAAAAAGATCGCGGTATTTCTTCATACCAGTACCCAGCAGGATTATTTGAATATTCAATTTCATTATCTTTCCGATTGTTTCCGCCAGGATATCAAAGCCCTTTTGATTGTCCAGCCGGCTGACGATCCCGATCAAGGGGGCCGCTGCCGCAGGGTGGAGACCTTGTTCGGCGAGCAGCTTCGCTTTGCTTTCGGTTTTCGGTCCAATTTGGCCGGTATGAAAATGCGCCGGCAGATAGGGATCCTCTCCGGGGTCCCAAAGTGAATAGTCTACTCCATTTAATATGCCGGAAAGTTCCCGGCGACGGTTACGTAAAACTCCGTCCAGGCCGCAGCCGGCTTCCGGAGTTTGTATTTCTTCGGCATAGGTCCGGGACACGGTATTAATCCAATCGGAATACACCAACCCGGCTTTCAGAAAATTCCAGCGCCCCCAAAATTCCAATCCTTCCGGAGTGTAAAATGAACCGGGAAGTCCGGTTAAGGCAAAACTGCTTTCCGGAAAAAGTCCCTGAAAGGCCAGGTTGTGAATGGTCATTATACTGCGGGCGCGGGCATAGGCCGGCTTACGGGCATATAGGGTTTTGAGATAAGCCGGGATCAAACCGGTATGCCAATCATGACAATGTACTATGTCCCACTTAATTCCTAAGGCTTGGCCCAGTGCCAGGACGCTTTGGCAGAAGAAAATAAAGCGCTGGTCATTGTCCGGATAATCGCCTTCCGGGGACTGATACATTTCCGGCCGGTCGAAGAATTCATCGCAGCCTATAAAATGCCTGGTTAACGCCTTACGCGTTTTCCGGGCGCGGAATACCTGGCCGGATATAACCCGGCCGCCGAGAGGCACTGCCAATGGCGGGGAGTCGGATATTAATTTAACGCCGGAAGATTTAATCTGTCGATAAAGCGGCATTACAACGTGGACTTCATGCCCGAGCCGGACCAGGGCTTCAGGCAAAGCTGCCGCCACGTCAGCCAGACCGCCGGTCTTGGCATAGGGAACGCATTCGGAGACGGGAAAAAGTATTTTCATCCCCGGATCCCCGGCTTAGCGGTAGGGCCCGGTGGCAATGACCATCAGGGTGTTGTTATTAATGCGGTGGGAAGCCCCGGTTCCCAAGGCCAACTGGGGCGAGGCTGCCAGGGAATACTGATCAGGGCTTTTAAATTCGTAATTCGCGACAAAAGCCATAGCGCCGTCCGGAGAGAAAGCGATTCCACAGGGCGAGACTTCCAATTTTAGCCGGTGAACCACCTTCTGGCTGGCCGCCTCTACAACGGCAATGGTATTGTCCCTGTGACATGTAACATAGATATATCTCCCACTAGGTGTAACCGCCAGGGCTATTGGTCCCGAACCTACGGGTATATTCACTGTGGGATGATGCTCCGGAATATATACCATGGTTATATCATCTGAATCATGGTTGGCAACATAGGCATATTTACCTCCGGGGCACATGGCAATCGCCACCGGCGCCGAGCCGGCGCTGGCACGGGCCGTAACCACATGCTCCCGGGTAGAGACTATCATGAGATTGTAATGAAGGCCCCGCGTACTTACATAAACATACTCTCCATCCGGGGTAATCGCCACGCCCAGCGTTTCGCTGTTCATAGCTACGTTTTTCAGGAACCGGCGTTTTTCCAGGTCGATTATAGTCAGGTTGTTATTACTGCTGTTACTCAGGTAGGCCAGGCGGCCGGCAGGATGAATAGCTATTTGCTCGGGAGAAAAATCCAACGCAATATTGTTGATTAAATAATTCCCGGCTATATCCAGCAAAGTCAGAGCCTGGCCCTCGCGGGCGGTTATGCCCACCAGTCCGGCCTTGGGTTCCAGGGCGATCCAGGCCGGACTCTCGCTAACCTGGATGGTGGAGACTACCCGCATGGCAGCGGTGGATATCTTGGAAACCGAGTTGCTGGTACTGTTGGCTACATATACGAAAGCGCCATCGTGCGTAACCGCCACTCCGATAGGATTGAACCCGACCCGGATTTGCTTCAGCATCCGGAGCCCGCTTTCAATTCCGGCAGGTTGTGTAAATGAAGCCTGCGGCGGCAGCACCGCGCATCCTGCCGTCATATTTAAAATTGAAAATCCTATTATATAAGCCATTGGCATACGCATATTTTTTACCTCAACTTCCCGGCAGCAGAGACAGGACAAGCCCTGCCTCCATGCTGCTAAATTATACTTTTCTCCGCCGCGGATTGTCAATCATGGAATAGCCGGCAATGTATCCTGTCAGTTATGGCACTAAATACCCGGTAGCACATGAAATACGTTCACAAAATCACCCTTGGCATGACTAAGCGTTCGTTGAGCCTGTCGAAACGAACGTCCCCCTCGACAAGCTCGGGGACCAGCGCTTTCATTAGTACCGTAACTAATAGCATACCCGATAATGCTATAGCGAACGGCTGATATATTACCCTGCAACGACGATGTCCGTCTTACTTGATCAAGTCTGACAATTCGTCGGCTAAAAGCTCGTCAAATTTTATGCCCCAGATACGGCCCTGCTCATCCTGGGCCTCCGGTTGGTTCCAGACTACAACCCCGGAACAACGGATACGTTCCTCTCCTTTTACTCCGGGCACATGTAAAATCACTTCCACCGGCGTACTCACCGGCGGCACTTCCGGTGTTTGGAGTTTTATCCCGCCGGCGGACAGATCGCGGCACGCGGAGCTGCGCAACTTGCCGCCCGGCTCGCGGTAATCAATGTCCAATTCCACGATGATTCTCCTAAAGACTCTCCGGTTGTTTTTTTCCATAGGTCACCTCTCAGTATAGTTGTGGTATAATCTCTTTTAGAAACGCAGGCCTAAGCCGAATTGGATCCCCATGCTGTTTGAAGGCACCGCAAGTATCTGATCCGCAATTTTTACTTCCCCGGCTTGAAATGAATCGTCCAGCGTAATGCCAACGCACCAGTAGGTCCCGCTCGCTCCTCCCCATGCCAGGCCCAGAGACCCGCTAAGCACTGCTCCCTGCTCCCGGTAATCCAGACCGGAAACCGAGAATCCCCTTTGCCGCCAAGCCGGACCACCTGAAATCCTTGCTTGGAGCCATCCCCCGCCTAATGCTATCCTGGTCAGGCAGGCCACTTCCACGCCCGCCGCGGCTTCGGAGATTTCCATCCCGTATTCCGGAGCCGGGCCGGGCGCCGGTCCCGCCTGATTAAAAAAACATCGTATAAAAGGGGCCAGGGCGAGACCCCATGAAATTTTCCCGGCACGCCATATATCCAGCGCACTCCTTACATACTCGGCGCGGAATCCGAGATTAGCCAATTCATCTTCCCGGATTATTCCGGAGTGTCGAAACCCGTCTGCCACCCCTCCGGTCTGATAGGACATGGAAAGTAATAAACCGTTGGCCAAGGGCCCGGCATCCGGCTCAGGATTAGCCGGCAAGTTAAAGCGCCCGGCTCCGGTGATCGGCTTTTCCAGACGCTCGAGAATGAATCTCCTCCGTTCGGTCTGATTACGGCGGAGGGCCATATAATAGGTCTTTTCCGCACTGGAGCGGTGATTAAGTATTAGTAAATTTGAAAATATCAAGGCTCCGGTTAGGTTTCCCAGGCGCGAACCCTGCTGGGCAGCCAGGGCGAATCCAATGGTTCCTGCCAGGTAAAGCGCTTCGTAATACATCCAGGGTGAGGCTCCACTTAAACCTGGTTCCAGTATCTCTTCCCCCCGGCCCGGGAGCAGGGACGAAAGCCGGGCCAGGCGGGCGGGAGAGAAAAGCTCTACTTCCACGGCTTCCAGGGCCTCCGCCCCCAGCGGATGGGACTTATGTCCGGCCCAAAATTCCCGGAGCGCTTCCGAATTTCCTCCGCTTTGCAAACGCTGCTGCCAGGCCGCCTGATAAGCTACCCATCCGGCATAGGGCGTTTCCGGATGCTCTTTCAGAAAAAGCTCCCCACCTCCTGCTTCCCGGGAAGTTGACGGGGTCTGCACCAAAGCCTTTAAAAGCCGGGTAAAATGTTCCAGATGGAGAGAACCGTTCGATTCGCGTGATTTCAGGATATCACTATACGCGTTCTTGACCAGGCGGGAAAAATCAGGATCCGGATTAAATTCAGAAAGACAGGCTCCCGGATACGAAGTTTCCGGAAGCAGTGACACCAATGGGCTGGCCGCATAAAAATCAGCCAGATATTGACGACATTGACCCGCTTCCCGGCTCTGACCCAGTTCTGCATAAGCCGCGGCTAGTAAAAATATTTCCAACTCTTCAATCCTGCCGGGTTGCGAAACCGGACGGAAGGTTTCCAATGCCTGGCAGGAATTTAATATCTTAACGGATAAAGTCTCGGCCGCGATCGGCTGAACCCCGATAACGATGCCGCTGGTCAAGCAGCCAAGTAAAACACCTATTCTCCCGGCCTTCTCACGGAAAACCCGCATATTAATCTCCAGGCTTTTTATTCTTGGGCCACCACCAAGAGGAAATAATCAGCGCCAGATAAATACCCGCCAGCAGCCGGAAAATCCAGAGCGGCGCGCCCCAAGTCTCGACATATATCAGCCGCTCCATCCATCCGGCTAAAAAAGAACCATGGTAAGTAAAGTCCGGCTCAGCCTGGCGGCGCAGAACTTCCTCTCCTAAAGTCAGGGGACAAAACCAGTTGACCGCGGCCAGCAGAAGATAACTTGCCAGTCCCAGTGCATGCCATAGACGTATTCTGCGGCTTTTTAAAAACCATGCCAAAGGAAAACCCAGCAACATGAACAGCACCCAGAGAAAATGCAGACCCAGGAGAATATCAGCCCCTATCCGCGCCATAGTATAATATTATCTCCTAAAGAACCTGCGGTGCGCGGACATGGATTAAAGTAATTCCGCCGCCAGGGCCGCCAAGGGCGAGCGTTCGCTCTTGGACAGCGTAATATGTCCAAATAATTTCTGGGATTTAAAATGCTCGACCAGATAGGTCAGGCCGTTGGAATTGGAATCAAGGTAAGGGTTGTCAATCTGATAGGGATCGCCGGTCAATACCACTTTAGAACTCATTCCGGCCCGGGATACAATGGTTTTCACTTCGTGGGGAGTAAGATTCTGAGCCTCATCTATAATGATAAATTGCTTGGGGATCGAACGTCCGCGAATGTAGGTTAAAGATTCCAGCATAATCTTTCCGCTCTCCAGCAGATAATGCATGGTTCCCTCCCCGGTTTCCTCAGATTCACCGTTCTTATCCATCAGGAATTCGAGATTGTCGAAGATGGGCTGCATCCAGGGAGCAATTTTTTCCTCCTTGGTCCCGGGAAGAAATCCGATATCCCGCCCGAGCGGAATTACCGGCCGGCTCACCAGAATTTTACGGTAGGCTCTCTCATCCAGAGTAGTCCGCAGCGCGGCCGCCAATGCCAGCAGCGTCTTGCCGGTCCCGGCCGGGCCTACCAGGGTTACCAGGGGAATATCATTATCCAATAGGAGTTCGAGGGCGAATTTCTGCCGCAGGTTTCGGGCCTTGACAGACCAAATTTCCTGGTCTCCGAAAGCCAGCGGCACTACTATGCTTCCCACCCCATTTACTTTTCCGGATGCGCTCGGACGGGATTTGCCGGAGTCATCCTTTAAAACCACAAATTGATTGGGGTAGATATCCTGCCGGAAAAGCGAGAACTGTTTTTCCTCGTGAAACCGGGTAATTTGTTCGGCCGGAACTTCCAGCTGGAGAACTCCGGAATATAACTCATCGATGTTTACTTTATGGCTTTCAAAATCTTCGGCCATCACGCCGTAAGCGTCGGCCTTGACTCTCAGATTCACGTCCTTGGTTATCAGGCGGACATTCTGCTTCCCGCTTTTTTGCAGGCTTAGAGCCAAGGCCAATATCCGGTTATCGATCTTGTGGCTTTCCAGGCCCGGCAGGTTAATATCCGGCATTTCCACCATGACCTGAAGGCTGCCGCCGCTCTCCATTTTAATACCCTTAGCCAGGGAGCCGATGGCGCGCAGACTGTCAATAAAGCGGGATACGCTTCTGGCGTTTTTACCCTTTTCATCATTAAGCTTCTTGAATTTATCCAGTTCTTCCAACGCGACAATGGGAACAACTACCTCGTTGTCACCAAACAGGGTTAAGGCTTGAGGATTATGCAGTAATACGTTAGTGTCTAAAATAAAGGTTTTGCTCATTTTCCACCTTTAGGAGCTTGAGCATTTAGTGCGTTTTTTAGGTTGTCATTCCCGAATGCTTTAATCGGGAATCCAGAGACTTTGATTTTAAAGGAATTAAAAGTCACTGGATTCCGGCTAAAACCATGCCGGAATGACAAAATGTACTAAATGCTCAGGCTCCTGCTGTTTACAGGGATTCACTCTTCAAACCACCGGAGTCAGCCAGCCATGGGTATCTTTACGTTCACCTCTTAGTATCCCGAAAAAGGCCTCCTGGATAGCTTGGGTGATGGGGCCGCGCCGGCCGTCTCCCACCTTAATCCTATCCACCTGGGAGATCGGCGTTATTTCCGCCGCCGCCCCGGTCATAAAAGCTTCCTCCGCAACATACAGGCTCTCGCGCGGCAGATTCTGCTGTTTAACCTTGTACCCCATCTCCCGGGCTAACTGGAACACGCAGTGCCGGGTGATACCCGGTAAAATGCTGGCAGAAGAAGGCGGGGTAAAAACCATCCCGTTTTTAACTATAAAAATGTTTTCTCCGGACCCTTCGGAAAGATAACCAAAGGTATCGAGGCCAATGCCCTCATCAAAGCCATCCTGAATGGCTTCCATTTTTATAAGCTGGGAATTCATATAATTGGCAGCCACTTTGGCCATAGCCGGCATGGTATTGGGCGCCGGACGGTTCCAGGAAGCAATTCTTACGGAAGCGCCCTTTTCCAGCGCCTCTTTCCCCAGGTAAGCGCCCCATTCCCAGACAGCCACCGCGGTTACCATGGGGCAGTTAAAAGGGTTCAGCCCCAGCGAATGATATCCCCGAAAAACAAAGGGCCGGATGTATCCGACCTTTAATTCATTAGCGATCACAGTTTCTTTGACCGCAACGCATAATTGATCCAGAGTATAGGGAATCTCCATACGGTATATCTTGGCGGATTTAAAAAGCCGGTCTATGTGTTCATGCAGACGAAGAATAAAGGAGCCCTGGGAATTGGCATACATGCGCATCCCTTCAAACGCACAGGAACCATAATGCAGCGCATGACTGAGTATATGAATATTGGCTTCATCCCAGGGAACCATTTTTCCATCTATCCAGATGAATTTTCCCGGAAAACTCATTCCTTTTTCCTCCTGTTTATTTTTGCTCTCCCTGCCACTCCATCAGAAAACGACGCCAAATGTGCCATGAATCAGCCGACATTTCCAGCAGCCGTAATCCGGCCTGGCAAATCCAGCCACCCTCAAATTTCCCCTCACGAACCCAGACCACTTCGGCCTGGGCTTTAAAAATCTCTTTGCCCTCATGACATGGCAGCAGCATGGTAATTTGCAATACATGGCCTTGCTTTACAGTATGGGGCAGGTAGGCCAGCATTCCTCCCAGGGAAACATTACTGGTTATTCCATCGGGTATTTTCTGCTCAGCAGCTTCAAAAGCCAGCCCCATGGCAAAATCCAGCCGGGGATATTGCCGCCGGTTAAACTGAACGCTTCCATATTCTCGCATGTTAAATTTCCCTGATTTTTTATTGGGCAACCACAGGGGTCCCGTCCCTACAAATACATAGGTATTTTAAATTTATCGTAGGGGCAGGCCCCGTGCCTGCCCTAAGGAACTAAATGAAACCCCATTAGGGCAACCACAGGGGGTTGCCCCTACAAATACATAGGTATTTTAAATTTATCGCAGGGGCAGGCCCCCGTGCCTGCCCGCGTGTTCTATTAAGTATACAGAGAAGAATCCGGCGCATCCAACTGGAAATTGGTCAGAAAATCCTTCAACCGGCGGCGGTCGTCCCGGTCTAAATCCAAAAACTGGACCCCGATTAAATAACCCTTTTCATGAAAGGCGGTACACCAGGCAACGCGGGAAAGAATTCCGACCGTAACGCATTCTTCTTCAGTAAAAACGCTTAAATTCTTATCCGTCCCCTCGGTATCCTCAGGCGGCAAAAACAGGTTTAACATCAGCATTTGACCCAAATCCAGGCAGCGCGGGCTGCGCATGGCCAATCCCCCGGCCCCTAGATCTTCGGCCAGATAGGCTTCCGGCTTTGAGATAATCCCCTTTTCTATGCATTTATAACTAACCTGCAGCTTAATCGGTATGCGGGGATACCGGCGGCGCTCGGCGCCGGTTTCTCCCCTGAATTCTTCATTGGCCATGATCTTTCCCCTCCTTTCAAGCGAACCGTATTGTCAAAAAGATTTGCATATCTCTGTTGTGGCAGCCACAGGTTTCAGTTTGCGGATAAACCACTGTAAAATCCCCCTAAATCCCCCTTTTTCAAAGGGGGACTTTCAGAACCCCCCTTTTTGAAAAGGGGGGTGAGGGGGGATTTTATAAATTTGTAAAAGTTTAAATATTATACCACGTATTATCTCCATTGGTAAGCTTTTAAAACCGCTTGGCCGATATTAGTAATATGATCTCCGATTTTCTCCAGGTTATTAATAAAATCCACGAAGACAATGCCGGCCAAGGGCTGACATTGACGCTGATTTAAGCGGATTAAATTGCTCTCCTTAAGCTGCTCATAATGCCGGTCCAAACTGTTTTCCTGAACCAGGATATGCCGGGCGGCGTCCAGATCATTATGCTGCAGGGCCTGAATAACCTCCTTTAGCATATTTCTAATCTGCTCAGCCATCTCCCTTAGCTCCTCAACCGCATGCTCGTTGAGTTTGAGTTCGAGGCGCAAATATCGTTCCGCCAGTTCCATTAAATTAACCGCATGGTCGCCGATACGTTCCAGGTCATTCACGGAATGCATTAAAACCGGGAGCTGCCGGGCCTCTTCGTTGGATAAATTGCGCTGCGAAAGCTCTACCAGGTAGGCCGTGATTTCATGCTGAAAAGTATCTATAGCCTGTTCTTTCTCTCCCACCCGTCCCAAGGTTTTTTTGTCTCTCTGGAAAAACCCGGTAAAGACATCCTGCACCGCTGTCTCCGCCAGCCGGGCCATGCGCACAATTTCTTTTTTAGACTGCTGTAACGCTATGGACGGCTCCTCCAATAGATGCGATTCCAGGTATTGGGGCCGTTGCGGGTCCTCTCCGGTTTTTGCCGGCAGAATCCACATCACCACTCTTTCCAGCGATTTAATCAGGGGAAGAAACAGAATGCAGGAATTGAAAACATTAAATACGGTGTGCGCCAATGCGATGTGAACCATGATGTTGGTATTACTTATCTCTCCGGGAAGCAGCCATTCTATCAAGCGGGCGTACCAGCCATTGTAGACAAAAACCAGGACGTAGCTTACGCCGATGACGTTTATCAAGGTATGCGCCATGGCTGTCCGCCGGGCGGTAAGGTTGGTTTGGAGGCTGGCCAGTTGGGCCGTAATGGTCGTGCCGATGTTGTCGCCCAAAATAAGGGGTATCGCCGCGTTAAAATCCAGTAGTCCCTGCCAGGCCAGTGCCTGGACTACCGCCACCGTGGCCGAAGAGGATTGAACCAGCACAGTAAAAACCGTCCCGGCCAATACCCCGAGTATGGGATATTTGGAGAACACCAGGAAAAAGTCCTTAATCCCGGGATACTGCGCTATCGGTTGGGTGGCATCTTTCATGATGATTAAGCCGAAAAAGAGAATGCCGAATCCGAAAAAAATCTCTCCGGCCTGCCGCCACCGGAATGAACGGCTATAATTCATCATAAAAAAACCGATCCCAATAGCCGGCATGGCATAAAGCTGTATCTTAAAAACGCCCATAGAAGCCACAATCCAGGCCGTAAGCGTAGTACCGATATTCGCCCCCAGAATTACTGAGAGCGCCTGTGTCAGCGAGATCAAGCCGGCATTCACCAGTCCCACGGTTATCACCGTAGAGGCGGAACTGCTCTGGATCAAGGCCGTAATACCGGCGCCCATAACTAATCCTATAACAGGGTTTTTCGTTAAAACACTGAGGATTTTTTTTATTCGCTCGCTGGAGGCATTACGCAGGGCATCTGAGAGGAACTTCATTCCGAATAAAAAAAGCCCCAAGCCGCCGATCAGACCGAAAACAATTTTTACAACCACGCTGTTTTCTCCTTAGTAACTCAACTTTTGCAAATTTATAAAATCCCCCCTTGCCCCCCTTTTTGAAAAGGGGGGTTCTGAAAGTCCCCCTTTGAAAAAGGGGGATTTAGGGGGATTTTGCACCGGAATCTCCCCCAACCCCGCTCATCCGCAATTCCGGAATATCCTCTATCCGTATAAGCGAGGTGCCTTCCCAAGTCCATCCGCCTCCGGGAAATTCTAAATGCAACCGGTCAATCCGGCCGGCGTAAACCCAGGAGGGCAACGCACCTATCCGGAATACATAACGATGAGTTTGGTTATCACCCTGCAGGGTAAAGCCCAGCCTGCTCCGGGATGAAGCTTGGCCCCATGAAATCCACGCGGTTTTCCCATTCAGCATAGGTCTGGATTTCAAATCCATCACCAGAACATTAGCCTGGTCATGTTTCCGGGAATTACAAACCAGCTGAAGTTTAACCGGACCGTCGGCTGGTCCGACGTCCAAACCTTCACCTTGGGCGGTCGCTGTAAGTCCAGCCGGCTCCAGAGCCTTTTCTCCACCCGCTGGCAGAAACCTATCCTCCTCCCGTCCCTGAACCGGAGCGTACTTTTTCAGCCGGCCCCAATTATAGGGCAGACTTTTAAGCTTAATTTCTCTGAACATGGCAGCCACCGCTTGTTTATCAGCCGCCCCCCTTTTTTTTGCGGGTGAAAGCATCACCGTATCCGCCACCAGGACGGCAGGTGTAAATTTCCGCAGAAGGTACTCGGAAACCGCGTATTGCCTCACTTCCACCGGGATCTCATCCAGGTTATCCGGTCCGGCCAAATGTCCCCGGCAGACTACGGTTTTAACAGCCGAGAGAGAAATGCTGCGTATAGCTTCCAACTGCTGCTGGAAAGACGCGATAGTCATAGTGCTCAAAGATTTGACCACTGGACGACGGGGTACGAGAAAATACAATAAAGGCCTATTGGAAAAATCAAAAAAAGTTTCCGCGCTGCCTACTTTTTCATCCAGATAAGCAACGATTTGTCCAAGTCCGCGGGCCTGTTTTTCCGGCAGGTAGGCATCCCCCATGGACTCCAGATCGCTGGCAGCCAGTCCCTCCACGCATATCTGATTCTTGGATCCAAAACCGCCGGCCAAGGCTGTTAAATCAAGACGGCCGGCCCGCGGAATGAAGAGCGCTGGTAATAAGGCCAGAAAAAGCAATCCCCGCAAAGACCCTTGACGCGCGGTAAGCCGGTACAGAAAAAAAGCGGTTAGCATGGCCGCTATCGGCAGCACGTCCTGCAGAAAAGAAACATCACTGCGCTTCAGAAAACGCATCCAGAACAATCCGGTTAAAGCGGTCATTAGCAATATGTTCCAAGGGAGACCATGCTCCCGGACGGTCTTCAGGGAGTTCAGCAGATACAGGCCGCCGATGGCTATAATCAGCGGCGGAGCGAGAAAGGTTAAAATTTTTCCCAGGCCCGGGTCCGCACCGATTCCGGGCAAAGGCAATCCGAAAATCGCCTCATAGGTAGAAAGAACCCAGATGAAATTTTGAAAGTAAGCGCCCAGGATTCCGCTCATCGCCAGGTAAAGCCACCAAGGCAGGAGAACCGCCAACAGGACTCCCAGGTAAATCCCAGGCCCGGCCAGGCGCTCCCGGACACTGCCGGGAACAAAAAAGGCGAAGCCGGTCAGGAGTACCATGTGCCCGGCCAAGGCCGTTAATCCGGCGGTATAGGAAGCAATGAGCGCCAAGGCGGTAAACAGCCCGGAGAAAAGCAAGGCCGCCCAGTTTCTTTTTTGGATATAATAAAGCGTGAAAATAAATCCCACCAGGGTGAAAAAAAACCGCGCCCCCGGAATGGTGCCTATACTTCCGGTAAGCAGTACCAGACTTAAAAGCACGGCCCATATCCACGGCAGACAGAATATAGCCAAGAGGTAAACCGCTACCAGGCCCAGCGGCGCCAGCACTGCCATAAGGAAGCGATAAGACTCGAAGGAATTTCCCATCCAATTGACAACCGCCAGACCGCTTACCGCATCCGATAGAAATCCATGACGCAGCAGAATTTCCTTGAAAGGTAATCTGCCTGCCAACATGGCCTGCGCGGTACTCAAGCTCTCCCCTTCGTGGAAAAAATCGATCGGACCCGCCAAAGCGGTTTTACTGAAAGCGGCGCCGGCCGGCCAGTAGGCCACGGCGCATATAATAATTGGAAAGGCGGCAATCAGCATTAAAGCCCGGAACAACTCTTCCCCCGCCGGCTGCCATTCAACCGCCAGGCCGCGAAGCCGCCAGAAATTAAGTATCATCAACCCTGGGATTAAAGTTCCCACCAGACTGATTAAGAGTATGGGCAGCCATGCCAGCTTTTTAACACTTAAAATTTTATCCTGGGCCGAATCAAAATATTGATACCATCCGATGGTTTGCAGCGGCAGCAGCGCCAAGGGCAGCAGCGATATCGCTATTGCCAGATAAATCTGATCAAAAGTATGTTTGGTATCATATAGACCAAAGAGAGCGGCCAGAAGCAAAGAAAACACCCATACTCCTATTCCAACTCCCAGCGGAAACCAGAGTCCCGGGAACAACGAGCCGGAAAAAGCGGGCAGGGATTGCAGAAACCATCCCAGACAGGCTCCTAAAACTATTACTCCGCCATGGGTAAATAAAACGGCGGAATTATACCTGGCCTCGGTGGGATGCGCAAAAAAAATTTTTCGTTTATCCCCTCTCTCCAACCATGCCAGCAATAAAAAACCGGCCGCCAGACCGATAAACGCCATTAACGGCGGGAGCAGTGCCGGTTCTCCCCGGTATAAATAAGTAATCTGAGGCAGAAAAACCGCAAACGGCACACTGGCACGCTTTAGGGTTGTGGATAAAGGCAAACGACACAACCAGCGCTGGCCCCGGCCAAGTATAAGCCAGACCCATTGCGCTGCCGCCGCGCCAATAATTCCTCCCGCTACTATCAGTATGGTCTTTAATCCTTCATGGGCCGGAATACCGCCGAGGGTTAATAAGCCGGCAATCCCTGCCGCTTCCGGAATCGGCAGGATCAGGCGCAAGCATAAAGCCATGGTTAACCCGGCACCGGCCAGGAGACCGCCCAGCAAGACCAATCCCCGGTGCAACACCAGTTCCTCCCTCTGATTTATTTCTTTGACGCTTGCTGGTTCAGCCATATGGCCGTCTCCCTTCCTTCTTCCCATTCCCCACATACCGCTCAAATATTCGATACCTGCGATATTCCTCTCCCCCCATAAATTTCGAGGCCCGGATCACCATGGGGTTGTTCTCCAGTAATAAGCTGATCTCGCAAGTCCGGTACCCCCGGGATATCGCGTACTTCAGAGAATGATAGTAAAGCACGGTCTCTAATCCCAGGTGGCGGTATTGTTTGGTAACACCCATCATGAACAGGCGGATGGATTTAATCCGGGAGCGCCCGAATAAGAGTTTAAAAATTCCGAAGGGAAGTAAACGTCCCCCCAGTTTGATCATAATTTCATTAATGTTAAGCAGCACTACCAGAAGCCCGGCCGGTTTTCCATCCACGTAGACAAACCGTACCAGGCCGGGATCAACCAGCATTTTTAAATCTGCGGCTATAAAGTCAATCTCCTTCTCCGTAAGCGGAAGATACCCCCAATTTTTCTCCCAGGCTTCATTGAAAATATCCTTGATTATCTGTATTTCCTGATTAAAATTTTTCATATCAATAGTCCGGGTAGTAACCCGTTCCTTAGCCTCAACCCGCCCGGCTAATTTCTCCAGCCGGTTAAATGTTTCAGGATTAGTAATGTTCATATTATAAGCCAGCCAATCTATGCATTTGTCGAATCCCGACGAAGTGATAAGTTCTTGATAGTAAAGTGGATTATAGGTTACCTCTACCATGGGCGGCCCCGGCTCTCCGGATATCAGCAAACCCAAGGGATGGTTTATGGATGGATTGAAGGGCCCGCGCAGGGTATCAAGTCCGCGTTTCCGGATCCAGTCCCCTGCGGCCTCCAACAAGGCTTGCGCGGCCACGGAATCGTTTTCGCACTCAAAAAATCCGAAAAACCCGATTTTATCATGGTAGACTTCATTGTGCCGACGGTTATGGATAGCGGCTATCCGGCCCACATCCCGGCCGTCGCGCATTGCCATGAACAACTGAGCCTCCGCATGTTCGTAAAACGGCTCTTTATTGGAAAGCCGGTCATGTTCGGCGATGATCAACGGCGGCACCCAGTGTTTATCCTGCCGGTAAATTTTATAAGGAAATTTAATAAAACGTTTACGGTCAGCCTTGCGATTCCGGTCTAAGGGTATTATCTGTATCATGGTTTTCTCCCTCCCACCTATCCCTAATGAAATAACTTGATTCCCGTATATTTCTGAACATCGACCGGAACACCGGCTACATACATCTGATACTTGAGACGCTTTCCCACCGCGGCCCGGCCGGTGCTTCCTACCCGGCCCAGCCGGTGTCCCCGCTGGATTTCCTGTCCGGCCTGGACCTCCAGAGTCTTCAGGTGACTATACAAGGTGGCAAAAGAAAAACCATGATCGACTAAAATCGTATTCCCCAACATGGAAAATTTTTGGGCTAAGATCACTTGTCCGTCAGCCGCAGCCCGGACTTCCCCTTGGCTGGTTTCCCAAGGCACGATTTCGATCCCCTCTAAGACAATGGTGTTGCGGCCGTTATACGTGCGCTGGGTCCCAAAAACCGAAACCATCTGTCCGCCCAAGGGCAGACGGAAATTCTGAAGCCTTGGGGTCTTATAGTCTGCCTGGGACAACCGCCTTTTGATTTGTTCCTGTTCCTGCTCGAACACCTTCATCCTGAATCCGGAAGCGCGAACTTGTTCTTCCATTAAAGGCCTGAAATCCGGCATAATTTGCATAGGTATTTTTTCCCGGATCGGATGCTTAGCTTTGGCCACTGTAAATTGACATTTGATTTGATATTCCCCCGGTTTAGTCCCCAGGGGAACCGGCAAAAATGTGGTATACACCTTTTCTTTCAAATCCGGGCGCGAAAACAGGCGATAATTCCTTTTAAGAAATGTGATCCTACCGTATTTAACTTGGGAAGGAAGGACATAACTAAAATGAAATACATCTCCGGGCGCGGCCTTGGTCTGAGGAACAATATATTCAATCCGATGGGCAACGCGTTGCTCGATCGAAGCGCAACCGCCGGCCATTAGCAGCATGCCGGAGTAAATTAATGTCAGGTATTGTTTTGCCAACTTCGGTATAACCATCCTATAGGTATAGGTTTATCTGTCCCGCTTAAGTTTCTTAACCATTAATGTTTCGTTGTATTTCCGGGGTATGGATTTATAACGCACCGAGTCCATGCATTCCTTCATGATAAACCTTCCCATGCCTTTACGGGTATAACCTTCCAGGATACGACGGATATCCGTATAGCTCACCGCCCGGGGTTTATATCCGCTACCGAAATCCCGGACAGTGATAGTAAGGATATCGGCTTTTTTCCAGGCGCGTATCTGAATAAGGCCCGGGACCGGGTCGGAATAGGCATGCTCCAGCACGTTAGTAGCGGCTTCATCCACGGCCAGTTCTACATCGTCGATTACGCAAAGCGGAACTTTAAATGACTTGGTATACGCCCTTATTTTATTGCGAATCACGGCTAAATTCTCAGGCGTACTGTTAACTTCCAGAAAAAACTCCGAAACCGGCATAATCTCACCTCACTTCAAAAAGGGGATCTTGCCCCATCGCTTCGGCGATATCTTTGTACATGGGAATAGCTTTATTCAAGCCGATAATATTAAATATTTTTTGGCAGCACTCCGGCAACGAAACAATGACCAGGCCTCCCCCTCGCGAATCCAAGGTTTTATGCAGGGCAAGCAAAGCTCCGAGACCCTGGCTATTGATGTAATCCAATCCGGATAAATCCAAGATTAAGCGCTCGTTTCCTTTTTTGATCGTTTTTTGGGTTATGATTTCAAATTCCATCGCGGTGGTAATATCCAGCGTACCGACAATTTCACAAATTAAACAGCCGCTCGCTTCCCCTTCCCTGATATTAAATTTAAAATTGCTCAAATTCCTATCCTCCTTCACCGGACCGGCCGGCGTACGCGGTTGGCTGCAACGCGGCAAACCGGACCAGCATATTTTTGCGCCCATAGCGGTTAAAGGCAACTTCGACTTTTGTATTCTCACCTTCACCATTTTTTCCGATTATCGTACCCGTACCGTAGCGTCCATGACTTACTCGTTGACCGATCACGAACTCAGGCGCATTGTCGGTTTCCGTAAAAGTTTCTTCCCCCTCCCCGGGCTCGGCCGCTATGGCTGCATACGGCTGGTTTTGCCATAACCCCCGCCGGGCAGCCACAGCCTGGTCCCGCCGGTGGTCGAGGGGCTGGTGCCCCATAAATAAGCGGGCCGGAATTTCATGCAGAAATCGGGACTCGGTATTATAGATACGGTTGCCAAAGTTGCTCCGGGTGGCGGTCCCGGTAATCACCAATTTTTCACGCGCCCGCGTGATACCAACATAACACAAACGCCGCTCTTCTGCCAAGCCCTGATCATCCTGCAAAGCATTGCTGTGGGGAAACAAGCCTTCCTCCAGGCCCACCATGAAGACCAGAGGAAATTCCAATCCCTTGGCCGAATGAACAGTCATAAGGGTGACTTGGTTCTGATCCTGCAAATCGGTTTCCTCCCAACTGGAAACCAGGGCGATTTGTTCTAAAAATCCCTTCAAGGTGCCATCGCCGACCTGAGAAAATTCTGCGGCCGCCTTAATCAATTCATTCAAGTTCTCCACCCGGGACGCGGCCTCCGGCTGGGAAGCTGACTGCCACATTTTCAGGTAACCGGTCTCAGTGAGCACCTCAGTTAAAAAAAAGGGTAATTCACTCTGATTTATCCGGCCGCGCAGATGTTCCCACAGCCGGAAAAAAGTTTCGGCCGCCTGACGGCTTTTTTCACTCATGTTCTCCCGGCCCTGCGCCGCCAGCGCCATAGCTTCTATCAGGGTACAATTCTGCCCGGCGGCTAATTCACGAATTTTAGCTTGCGTTGTTTCTCCCATTCCCCGTGCGGGCGTATTGACAATCCTTTCCAGGGAAATTTCGTCCGCCGGGTTCACCAGCACTTTTAAGTAAGCCAGCAGGTCCTTGATCTCCATGCGATCATAGAATTTCATCCCTCCCACAATACGATAGGGTACTCGTTCCCGCCGCAGGGCGTCCTCAAAAGGACGGGACTGAGCATTTGTCCGGTAGAGCAGCACGCAATCCGCCAGCGTCCGCCGGCGGCGGGTATAGACTTCCTGGATAATCTCCTGCACGATAAAGGCCGCTTCCTCGATCTCATTCTCGCCCCGGAAATATTGAATCATTGCTCCGGCGGAATTTTCCGTCCAGAGCTTTTTCTCCTTACGTCCGCGATTATTTTTAACCACAGCATGCGCCGCTTCCAGAATGGTTTGCGTAGAACGGTAATTCTGCTCCATCCTAACTACCCGGGCCTTGGGATAATCCCGCTCGAATTCCAGGATATTCCGGAGATTAGCTCCCCGAAATTGATAAATACTTTGATCGTCGTCACCCACTACTGTCAGGTTACCATCGCTCCCGGCCAGGCGGCGTATCCAAAAATATTGCGCATGATTAATATCCTGGTATTCATCCACCAAAATATACCGAAATTTATCACGATATTTCTCCAGCAGTTCCGGTCGTTCTTCCAGCATTTTTACCGTACGCATAATCAAATCACCAAAATCATACGCCCGGTTATGCACCAATTTTTGCTGGTAAAGAGTATATACTCTGGCCGTCAGCCGGGTGTTGAAATCCGCGGCCAGGCGCGCATATTCTTCCGCGTCTACCAGTTCATGCTTGGCGCTCTCTATCCGGTACGCCAGCTGCTCCACCTTGATGGCTTTTTCGTCCAGATTCAGCTCCCGCTGGCATCCCTTTAAAAGGCGCTTGCTTTCTTCCTGGTCATAAATCGAGAACTCGGAGGGTATCTCCTGTTTGAGCATGCGCAGGCAGAGGGCATGAAAAGTTCCTATCCATATCTGCCGGGCGATTTTTCGGTCCAGAAGTTGGTTAAGCCGGGTGCGCATTTCCTGAGCGGCTTTATTGGTAAAGGTGACGGCCATAATCGAAGCGGGATCTATCTTTCGCTCCGTGATCAACAAGCCGATCCGATAAGTGATAACCCGCGTTTTACCCGATCCGGCGCCGGCCAGGATCAGCAGCGGCCCCTCGCCATGCCGAACCGCCTCCTCCTGGGGCGGATTAAGGTTCGTTAATGTGATAGGCTTCACTGGTTCAAAGACGGCAGGCCGCCACGAATTTCTTTTAGATCTCTTCCGGGACGAAAATAAACCCGGCGCAACGCCGGTATGGATACGGCTTGGCCGGTTTTAACGACCCGACCCAGGCTGGGCTTACGTTCCCGGAGGCCAAAGGTTCCCAGTCCGCGTATCTCCACCCGCCGGCCCTGCGCCAGTTCATGGGTCATAGCATCCATTAATTGTTCTACCATCATGCCGGCTTCGCGGCGGGTAAATCCGAAGCGCGATGCCAGCCGGCGGGATAATTCAACTTTATTCATAAGGATTGATTTCATTCCACCTTTACCAATATCATAGTTATGTCATCATGCTGGGGCGCCTCACCCACAAAACGCTGGACCGCCTGGTCCAGGTTGTTAATAATCCCATCGGCCTTTAAATGGGCCGACTTAATTAAAGTCTGAAGCAGCCGCTGGCTGCCGAATAACTCCTGGGAACGGTTACAGGCCTCATCCACTCCATCGGTATAGAGCAGAATAAAGTCGCCGGGATTCAGCTTTATTTTTTTCTCATTCAACATCAGATCAAAAGTATCCGGATCCGAAATCCCGATAGCGATACCGGTAGGCATTTCCAACTCGCAGGTTTTGGTAGCGCGGCGGTAGATAATGGCCGCTAAATGACCGGCGCGGGACAGGGTAACCATCCGCCGGGCGGAATCCAGCACGAAATAAGAAACCGTCACAAACATATCATCGCGCATATCGCGGTAAAGATTCAGGTTGGCTTGGGAAAGCACCTTGGCCGGAGATAAATTGACATGGGCGATGCTGCGCATTACGGAACGCGTTTGGGCCATCACTAAAGCGCCGGGCACGCCTTTCCCGGAAACATCGGCAATGGTCATTCCCCAATAGCCGCTGCCTAGATCTATAAAATCGAAATAGTCACCGCTGACCTCTTCCGCCGACCGATAAAGCATGCTGATCGAGTATCCGGGTATCTGCGGACTATGTTTGGGCACCAGGAGATTCTGGATATGCTGGGCAATCTCCATTTCATGCTGGAGACGTTCCTTCACAATTAATTCTACCTGCGCCAGCTTTAAGTTGGCAGCCATATGATTGAAAGTAGCGGCTAATTGACCCAATTCATCGCGGCGCCGCACTTCTAAATTCAGATCAAGGTTTCCGGCGCCGACTTCCTCCGCAGCTTCCGCCAGTTGTTTAACCGGCCGGATGATACGGCTGACTAAAAAGAGCACCAAAAATATCCCCAACCCCAAACAGGCCGCGGCAATATAAAAAATATTCTGCAGAGTTTCATAAACCAGCCGGCGGATGGGCAAAAGGAAGTAAACCACATGGGCGGCCCCCACGATTTTTTCCACATTCTTGATTTTGCCCGCCAGGATAATCGGCACTTCAAAATCCAGGCATTCTTCGCCCTGGAGTGTATAATGAATGATTTTACCGTCTTTAACGCGCTCATATACCGCCCCGGCCGGGATTTGATAAGAGCGGCCTTCCAGCTTGAAATTGCTATGTGCCAGAACATGTCCCTGCTTATCGACTAATACGGCATAGAGGATGCCTTCCTCCTGTTTACCCGCTTTATCGACCAATTCCGCCAGTAAGAGACGATCGGCGGTTACCAGGGCTTCCGCGGCATTCCCGGCCAAGCCGCGGGCCAAGGCCATACCCTTAACTTGCATCTGAGACAGCAAAGTATCGCGTACTCGCGAGCGAACCACGAATGTAACCGAGCTCATCATTATGATAATCAGGATAATGATTGCCAATGAGAATTTGAATTTAAGTCCAAATCCCCGTTTAAACTCCAGTTCGTGGTTTAAAACCGAGACACTCATGATTTTTAAGCCTCAAATTTCAGAGTCGCTTCTTCGCGCGAGGTGTACGTCTCAAACACCTGCGTAAAACCAAAGGTCTCGAGTATGTTGTATACCATCTCCGAATAGCCTCCGATTTTAATATCCCCACCCGACCTCCGGACCTCACGAATCCGGCCGATAATAGCTCCTAATCCGGCCGAGGAAACGTATTCCAAACCGGAAAGATCCAGCACAATCTTTATCGTGCCCTCCTTGATTAAAGCGTCCAAAGCTTGTTCAAGTTTTGGCACCTCAACCATATCCATAAATCCCGCTACATTAACGATATGAATGTTTCCCTTTGGTTGGTTGGTTATTTCAACATGTTTCATACTTATCTCCTGTTCGGATATTGTTTAAGCTATAGTTCTCCCCTAGGAGCGTGTCGGACTTAAGTACAAAATCGGAGTTTGAGCACTCTTCCCCCTTTGAAAAAGGGGGATTGAGGGGGATTTTGCAT
>CBDUZI010000044.1:0-21852 GCA_965371665.1 uncultured bacterium | reverse complement strand
CCTGCCCCCTTTACAAAAGGGGGAGAATGACTAAAGTCCGACAGACTCCTAGGGGCATTTAATTAAACGCCCCTGCATTACGTGGGCAAAATATCTCATCGTGCCTCTGATTATTAAAATATATCTATTTCACGAACCAGGTCTTCCACCATATCGGCGATGGACAGGCAGCAAGTTAGTCCGGGAGACTCAATGCCGATAAGGTTGATTAGTCCCTCTAAGCCGCGGTCGGCTTCATGCCGGATCACAAAATCGCGGAAACCGTTATTCGGTCCCTGGAGTTTGGGACGGATACCGGAGGTGTCCGGATATAAATCTTCGGGCCGAAGCTGGGGGAGATAGCGGCGTACGGCGTCGCAGAAAGAGTTTCTTTTGTTTTCATCCACGGTATAATCCGGGCCGGTGACATAGGTTGCGTCCGGTCCGAAACGGATACCATCTCCCAGATCCCGGGTTAAATGGATTCCTAAACTTCGGCCGGCCAGCGTTGGTACGGGATAAATAAGTCTTTCAACCTTAATGGTTTTTGAGGTGCGGAAATAATCTCCTTTGCAATAATAGAGACCATAGCCGGCTTTTTCGGGATTGATGCCGGCCAATTCTGCGACATAATCGGAAGCCAGTCCTGCGCAATTAATAACCACTTTTGATTTAAACTGAAAATTCTCTTGCTTAATCGATAATATAAATCCGGAAGCTGTTTTTTCCAGACCGGATAGTTCGGAATTATAGGTGATAAGGGTGCCTTGGGCCTCGGCAGCCAGAGACAATTTACGCATAAGCGTATGCGTGTCAATGATGCCGGTTGAGGGGGAGTATAGTCCGGCCAGGCATTGGATCTCGGGCTCGAGATGGTTAACCTCGCTTTGGTCTAAAAGCGTTAGTCCGGGGACATGGTTTTCTCGGCCATTACGGAAAAGTTCTTCAAGTTGCCGGACTTCCGGGGAGGTGGCGGCAATAATTATTTTTCCCAGCCGGACATGCGGAATAGCCGCCGGTTCACAGTAGGCATAGAGGAGAGGGTTGCCGGCTACACACAAGCGTGCTTTGAGTGATCCGGGAGGATAATATATACCGCTATGGATAACCTCGCTGTTACGGCTGGAGATTTCCCGGCCAAAACTGGAATGTTTTTCCAGGACTGCCACGGAACGCCCGGAATTGGCAATCCGGGCGGCCACGGCCAGGCCGATTACACCCGCGCCGATAATCGTAGTATCAATATTTTCCATAGTAACCTGACCGGTTGCTCAATCAAAGTCCGCGTAAATTTCCCCGAAATTGATACCGCCGATGTTCTTTATTTCATTCTGGTATTTATTGCCCAGGCTTACTCTGGCCCGCCAGAGTTCCTGGCTGGCGCTCCCATTGCGGATGGCTACGTAAGCCTCGATGAAGGCCGCCAGTTCATCAGCGGCCTTGACCAGGCTGCCGTCCCGCGGGTTGAATTCATCTTTATTGTATTTGGCGTTGATGAGTTCACTGGCGTCTTCAGCGGGATTTTGTTCGGAGGCGGCAGTTTTTTGGGTATCCAGAATCTTGATTTTGCCATCCTGGTTTATGCGGGTTTCAAACTCCTTTTCCGCGAACATTTTAATCTCAGGATGCCAGGCCGCAGGGATGAGGCCATAGACTTCTTTTTCCAGGAGTTCTTTTTCATATTCCTTAATCAGGTCATCCAGGCCTGCCACTGATTTTTTTACCGGTGAAATGATATCCCGGGTAAGCACCTCGGGCAAATCGTGAAACAAGCCGGTTAAGTAGTTATTAATCCGTCTTTGCTTACACGCCTCGATTTCCAGCGAGAAGAGATAGACCAGGATGGCGACAAATAACAGGTGGCCGATGACCGAGGTTTTAGGGATGCGGTGAAGATTGGACCAGCGGGTTTGAAAGCGAAGCTCACCGCATAAACTAATAAAACGCCGGTACTCGGCATGAGAGTTTAGCTGGGCAATGCCCGGGAGTTCGGCGTATTTTTCCTGTTTGGCATCCAGATCTTTCTGGATATCCGTGATGTCATAGCCGTCCGGGTTGGCCTGCCGGATAATGGCGAATTCGAGTTTGGTGGCGTAAAAGTGGGCCGCACTCAGAATACGGGTATTAACATTTTCTTCCCGGCGGCTAAAATGCTTCCGGAAACGGTGGCAGAACGGTTTTCCCAGCGGAGAGATAAAAGGCTCCAACTCATTATAAACCCAATCATTCAGAAGTTTGTACTTCACGGCATCGGCTTTAATCTTATGAAAAATAGGCGGCTTTAAATCCGTCAGGACAATCCGCTGCAGAAGTTCGAACAGGCCGCCTTCAATAATTTCCAGCCAGTCAAAACCCGGAGTGTTTTCCTCGAATTTCCCTAAAAAGTAGGCGATGACCATTTTATGGGCCTGTTTATCCAATTCCGTGAATTCCATGGGACGGGCTTTGTCATTCCAGCGCTGCATGAAAGCGGCATCAAATAGTTTCAGCAGCAGGGATTTTCGTATCATGTTCGGAAACCTCCGGGGCGAAAATAACGTTTTTATATCTTTGCAAAAACCGGGGTTGGTGGCAAGCGGAAACTCAATTTAATTTTTTAGTACCCGGAATTACTTAAATATATTAATATACTTAAGTTGGGCCGAAATTTTCCGGAAGGAAGCTTTTTGTTATGGGAGAGCATAAGTCATTATTTGAACAGCTGGACACGGGTCCTCCCCGCACAGTGATTGCTGCCATCAGCTTGCTGGGGTTGTTCTTTTTAAGCGGAGCGGTTTATTTGCTTATATCCGGGCCCTTTGCCCGGATCGAGGTTATGGAAGCGCGCGAGCTTTCGGAAAGCACAGTAGCGGTAATGGAATATGAGGGACCGCTTCCGGGAATAGAGAAAGCCCGGCGCCAGGTAGCCCGGGAGTTGGATCAGCGGGGCCTTTCAGGCGGGCAGCCCCTCACGATTTTTTATACTAGTCCCCTTAAAATGCGGCCGATTGCCGTGAAATGCCAGGCAGGTTATATGCTGCCTTTGGGCTATAATATCGGCGGGTTGTCAGAGCCGGTGCGGATGGTGAAGATAAAACCGGGCCGCCGCGTGATAGTACGGGTGCGGGGAAAGGGCAATTTTACCGGCAGTAAAGCCTATCGTGCGGCTGAAAAACAATTAAGGCAGCATGGTCTTCGTCCCGGGAGTGGTAAGCGGTTTGAACTGAAAATCCGCAAGGACAATAAAAATTGTGTGGAACATTGGATTCCGGTTCAATAGATAAGCATATCCCATTAGGATATTTCTTGCGGAAATGTCATTCCGAACGAAGTGAGGAATCTCTGGAATCTGGTATTACCCGAATGACAAAAACCGGGGATTTTTCTAAAAAATGGCTTTGGGCATCACTCCCATTCAGGCGCGGAAAACCGGATGGATGATAAATCACCTTTTTTGAATTTTTGGATTTTAAGCTTGTTTTTGTCTAAAAAATAGTGTATAATATTTCTGAGTTCAGATGGGAATATGGAGAAATATGCCATGAGTGAAATAATGGAACCCGGAAGTGAACGCCGAAATTTTCCCCGCTTACCGCTTAAACTGAGATTACAATACAACTGTATAAAAAAAGGAAATATTTCTACATTGTTTGAGACTCAGTCTGAGGATTTGGGAACCGGGGGTCTTACCATGCGGAGCAAACAGAGGGTGAAAACCGGACAAATACTGATGGTTACGCTGTTACTGCCGTCCCGCCGCGAGGATAAAAGCGCCGGCCTGGCCGGGTCACTGGATAGCTTAAAAGAAAAGAGTCTGCCCGTGGCCGTTCTCTCTCGCGTGGCTTGGTGCCGGTATGCCCCGGAAAACGAGTACCAGTTGGGAATCCAGTTTCTCGCTCTTACGCTTGCCAATAGGCAATCATTAAAAAAATTTTTCTCGGATTATAGTCTGGACTGGAAGAATTCTCCCCTGATGAATTAGTTTCTGTTGCGGAAAGCTTTTTTTCTTATTATGGGAGATATGCCTTTCCCGAAAGATATTAAGATAAACGTCAATATTATATTCCGCTTATCTCCTTACTTGATTGGGAATCCAGAGGCTTTGATTTAATATGACAAAATCGATTAATTGCTCAATCCCTTCAGCTGTAAATTAATTAAGCAGGATGGTGTGATGAAGACCTATTTTGAATGTATATCATGTTTTGTTCGTCAGACCCTTGATACCATTCGTTTGATAACCGAGGATGAGGCGGTTCATGAACAGGTGCTCCGGCAGGCTTTGCATGAATTCAGTAACATGGACTTGCGGCAATCGCCGCCGGTTATGGGACAGCATATTCACCGCCTGATCAGGAACTTGACAGGCCAAAAGGATCCTTATCGCGGGATTAAGGACCATTTTAATGCTTTAGCCCTGGAACTCTATCCCCGCTTAAAACAAACAGTGGAAGCTTCATCCCGGCCGCGGGAAACTGCCATGCGTTTGGCTATAGCCGGAAATATTATAGATTTCGGTGTAAACAGCCGGATAGACAGCGGGCATGTGCATGAGGCCATTGAACATGCTTTAACAACACCCCTGGAGGGTGAAGTGGAGGCTTTTTATGAAGCTGTTTCGCAGGCTTCCAGTATCCTGTTTTTGGCGGATAACGCCGGCGAGATAGTATTTGATAAATTATTGTTGGAACAAATGCCCCGGGAGAAGGTAATAGTCAGCGTCAAAGGCTTTCCAATTATTAACGATGCCACCATGATCGACGCCAAGAATACCGGTCTTGACCGGTTGGTTAAAGTAATTGATAATGGTTCTGATGCGCCGGGAACCATTCTGGAGGAGTGTCATGAGGAATTCCGTCGGCATTTCAATGAGTCGGAATTGATCATTGCCAAGGGACAGGGGAATTACGAGACTCTGAGTGAAGCGAAAAAGGATATCTTCTTTCTGCTCAAAGCTAAATGTCCGGTAGTGGCCAAACATCTGAGCTGCCGGATAGGCAGCCTGGTTCTGAGAAGATCCGGCCGGGCGTGAATCACGGCCGGTGTCTGCGGCGAGAGTCCGGCGTAGGGGCACGGCGCGCCGTGCCCCTGCCATAGGGTTTCTGACGAACGGCTAATATTTTACGGAAAATAGGCTCCTCTTGAAGAATACTATACGTATTACTACTCTGGTAGAGAACGTTTCCCATGATCCCCGGCTGGCGGCTGAACACGGCTTGGCATTCTGGATTGAAACCGGGTCGGGAAACGTGCTTTTTGATACCGGACAAGGCAAGGCTCTTTTTAGCAACGCCCGGAGCCTGGGGATTAATCTGGAGCAGACGGCGGCAGTTGTTCTGAGCCATGGACATTATGACCATACCGGGGGCCTTGAAAAATTATTGCAGACCGCCCATAGAGTCAAGGTATATGCCCATCCGGCCGCCTTCTGGCCTAAAACCGCCCGTGATGGCGCCGGCCGATTTCATAGTATTGGAATGCCTTTTTCCGACCCGGAAGCGGTCCGGAAGCAGACGGAAGAATTAATTTGGACAGAACAGGCTTTAGAGATCGGACACGGATTACGGGTTACCGGAACGATTCCGCGTGTGACGGAATTTGAAAACCATCAGGATGATCGATTTTTTCTTGATCAAGCAGGCTGGCAGCCGGATAGCTTGATAGACGACCAGGCATTATTCTTTGAAGCTTCCCGGGGAGTGGTAGTGCTGCTGGGATGCGCGCATGCCGGTGTGATCAATACTCTCAAACATATCTCGCAATTGACCGGCTATAAGCCGATATACACGGTAATGGGCGGAATGCACTTAGGAGATGCCGCTCCCGGTCGTATCGCAAGTACAATTAAAGCTTTACGCGAGTTTGATATTAAACGCTTGGGTCCGGCCCATTGTACCGGCGGAGAAGCCACGCGGAAGTTTTCCGATGCTTTTCCAGGAAAGTGTTTTGATTGTTCCGTGGGGACAGTGACGGAATTCGAAGTTAATTTATTAAAGGAGTAATTATATGCCCGGATTAGAAGAAACTGAAATATCCAAAGCCATTATTACCGCTTACCATGAAAAATTATTGGACCGGCTGCAAAACGATGTTATTATTGTCGGCGCCGGACCGGCCGGCCTGATGGGAGGGATTCGGCTGGCCCGGCAAGGGATGAAAGTGACTATTATAGAGAAAAGATTATCCCCGGGCGGGGGCATCTGGGGTGGCGGGATGGCCATGAATGAGGCCGTAATCCAGGATAAGGCTTTGCCTCTGCTGGATGAGATCGGCGTATGTCACAGGCCCAGCCCGGGAGGTTTGCATACCACGGACGCCGTGGAGTTGGCGTCCGGGCTCTGCTTCCACGCCTTGCGGTCCGGAGTCGTTATCTTCAATCTGATGACAGTAGAGGATGTTTGTGTGCATAAGCAACGCGTTACCGGTGTAGTGGTGAACCGTACGATGGTTGCCGGAGCCCTGCCGGTTGATCCGATTACGCTTAAGGCTAAAGCCGTGGTGGATGCTACCGGTCATGAGGTCGTGGTAATTGAGTCTCTGCGCAAGCGGCGTCTGCTGACTGCTATCAATGAATCGGCCGGAGAAGGGCCCATGGACGCCGGAGCCGGAGAGGACTTTGTGGCTGAGAAAGTCGCGGAAGTGTTTCCCGGGCTCTGGGTTTCCGGCATGAGCGTTTGCGCCGCATTGGGCGGTCCGCGCATGGGTCCGATATTCGGCGGCATGCTGCTTTCCGGTGTCCGCATGTCTGAATTAGTCTCCGTCGCTGTGAGCAAGACGGCCTGAAAGGATTTGAGCCTGATATGGCTAAGCTTTTTACTATTGGCCATTCCAATTTGGCATTCGATGTTTTTCTAAAAAATTTGCGTCAGGCCGGAATCCGGATACTGGCGGATGTCCGTACTCTGCCGCGTTCTAAGTATGTTCCGCAATTCAACCGGAAGGAGCTGATAGAGTCTCTTCCGGCCATGGGCATAACTTATCATCATATCAAAGAATTGGGAGGTTATGGCCGGGAAGCTTTATTGCGGTCTCCCAATACCGGATTACCTGCCGCCTGGCAAGCTTATGCCGATTATATGCTGAGTGAGGATTTTGAACGCGGGATACGACAAATCCGGACACTGGCGTCCCTGGGTTTAGTGGTGCTGTTTTGCGCCGAGGCGGATTGGGGTAAGTGTCACCGGCGTTTTATCGCCGATGCCTTGAAAGTTCGCGGTTTCCAGGTTTTTCACCTGGATAGCGAGGGCCAAAGCTTCGAACATGAACTGCCGACTCATGTGGAGATCAGAAAGAAGCGGATTATATATCCGGCCTTGGGAGAACAATTAAGTTTTTTCTAACTTGCTTATTCCTTACAGCTTGTTACAGGAATACGTTATTAAGTTTCCCCTGGGGAGAAACTGTGTCTAAGGGTGTCATTCCGGCTTTCGCCGGAATGACGAGCTTAATTTATCTTTCCGCAACCGAAACTAATTAAGCTTCCCTTGTTCAGCGGCTTTTTTCATTTTATCATTAGCAAAGATGGCAACTTCCACCCGCCGGTTGAGTTGCTTGCCCGAAGCCGTATCATTCGAGGATAGGGGCTGTGATTCGCCGTACCCCATGACAGAGAATCTCGAGGCGGCGGCTCCGTTGCTGGTGGCTAAATTTGAGACCGCTTTAGCCCGGCGCTCGGAAAGCGCCTGATTATGTTCCTCAGAGCCGTCCGAATCCGTATGGCCTTCAACCAGAATATTTGTATCCGGGTATTTATTCAATATGGCCGATAATTTCTTAATATTACTTTGGGCCGTAGAGCCTAACATGGCGGAATTGGTTTTAAATAAGAGACCGGAATCAAAAGTGATTTTTATGCCTTCGCCTACCCGTTCCACTTTGGCGCCTTGAAGATCCTTTTTCATTTCTTCAGCCTGCCGGTCCATGGAAGCGCCGATCAAGGCTCCGGTCGTGCCCCCCACCGCAGCTCCGATAATCGCGCCAATCGCGGTATTCCCGGCATAATGCCCAATTACGCCTCCGATGACTCCCCCTCCGGCCGCTCCGATGGCGCCGCCTCTAAAGGCATTGCTGGTTGCGCAACCGGTGCTAATGACAGCTGTCGCAAGTATTACCAATAAATAAAATTTTACTCCCGTACTTTTCATTTCGACCTCCTTTAAATGTTTTGTGATATGGCCATATTTATGGTAAAAAGTAATCTACAGGGAATTTCTCGAAAAATCAATTAAAAAATGAGACCGGCTCATCCCCCGAAGCGGCAAGGAGCTGCGGCTTGCAGTCTATGGAAATCAACAGCGATAAACTCGATAATATGCATCAGCAATTAATTACCGTTATCCAGCGAGGCGATGCCCGGGGAGCCAAACAAATGGTTTCCAAGCTTCATCCCGTGGATGCCGCCCGCTTGACGGCCTTGCTGAATGAGGACGAACGCCGGGTGCTTTTCCAGGCTTTAAGCAGCGGGATAGCGGCGGATATCGTGGAACGTATGACCGAAAGCGACCAGGTCACCGTGGTCAGCGCCCTGGAACCGGACGTGGCTTCCGATATTATTGAACAGATGGATTCGGATGAAGCCGCCGACGTGCTGGGGGACCTGCCCCCGGAAAAAACCGACGCTATCCTGGCGGCCATGCCCACCACCCGGGCGGCTAAAACCAGGGAATTGATCGCTTATCCCGAGGACACGGCCGGCGGAATCATGGCCACGGAATTTATCGCGCTGAGAGAAAATCAGCCGGTCCGGGAAGCCATCAAGACCTTGAGAGCCAAATACGCCCGGCTGGGTGATGAACGAGCCGCCTACGTATACACTGTGGACCGGGACGGAGTATTGACCGGGGTGTTGCAGCTGCGCCATCTGGTTACCCGGCAAGTGGGAGAAACTCTGGAGAATATAAAAATCCGGAATGTTAAATCCGTGCCGGTTAGCATGAATAAATACGAAGTGGCCCGGTTTTTCCGGCGCTATAAATATCTGGCCCTGCCGGTAGTGGATGAGGAAAATAAAATGGTCGGGGTTATCACAGCCGATGACGTGGTGGATCTAACGCAGGAGATTACCACCGAGGAAATGCTGAAACTCCAGGGGGTGGCCACGGATGAAACCCGCACCATGTCTGTATTAAACATTGTCCGGCGGCGGGTTTCATGGCTCTCGATTAATATTTTATTGAATGTTATCGCCGCTTCGGTGATAGTTTTCTACACTGATACTTTGAAAGCCGTGATCGCGCTGGCGGTTTTTTTACCCATCATTTCCGATATGAGCGGCGTGTCCGGAATGCAGGCCGTGGCGGTTTCGATACGCGATCTGGCCCTGGGCCGGACCAGTTCCCGGGAATTATGGAAAGTGCTTTGGAAAGAATCACGGATCGGGTTTTTTAACGGCCTAATCCTGGGAATCGAGATAGGTCTGGTGGCGTATTTCTGGAAAGGGATCCCCTGGCTGGGACTGGTAGTGGCGGTCAGCCTCTGGATTAATACTATCCTGTCAGTTTGTCTGGGCAGCAGCCTGCCGTTAATTCTGAAACGATTCAACATAGATCCGGCTATTGCCTCCGGCCCCATGCTTACCACGGTAACGGATCTGATGGGTTTTTTAATTGTGCTGACGCTGGCCACCAGGTTGATCCATCTCCTTTCGTAGGGGCGTATGCCCCTGCGTTCCTACGAATATATTACATTTACTTTCTGATCACCGGCGTAAGCACGAAAGGCCCCCGGGGAGATGATGATTTATCCTGCTCCAGATCCAAGGCTTCCTGGCGGATCCATTCCGGCGCCGGCTCTTCTTTTTTAGCTTTAGAGTCAGGCAGGTCGTCCTCCCAGGCGGTTGGCGTCGGGCCAGTGGTGGGTATTGGTAAGCAGAGGGGAGTCACGGCCGGACCTTCAACTTGATGCAGTTCCATAGCGAGCCATCCCTGGGAGGTAGCTAGAAATATTTCTAAATTCGGGGTCCGCATGCCGGCCGGACCGTAAACATGGTTTCCGATCTGCTTCCAGGCGCCCTTGGTTTTCACACCGGAGTGTCCATCTCCTTCATCCCACTCGAGATGCAGGCCGCAGGCCGGACTGATTTTACCCCGGAAAGCGATATTCTGCCAACGGCACCATCCCCGCAACTTAAGTTTTTGAATAAGTCTTCTGGTTTGCCGGATTTCAAGAAGAAAAACACCCTTGTTCGTTCCCAATTCCCATTGCGATGGCCCGGGATCTTCCAATTCCAGGAGGTTTGCCCGGAGGGTTCCCTCCTGGGTTATAAGTTCAACCGGACCGGTCACCCGGGAGTCCTGGGATAGATGGAGGAGGATCCCGCCGCGGCGGGAATTAACTCGCAGGGCGCCGATGCGGCTGGGAACGGAAAGATCGCCGATCAAAATATTCATATCGGCGTTTTCGGAATCAAACAGGAGCGATAGATCTTTCCGTAGTATAAAGGTGATCTTTCCTTTTCTCTCGGTAATCCAGCGGTTAAAGGATAATTGCAGGGAAGCGGTCATAGTTGTTCCCGTGGTTTCAGTGGACAGCAATCCCTGGAGGCGCAGCTTGGGAAAACCAAAGCCACTTAATTCGGCACGTACTCTGAGGGCCGGAATTTGTTGGGCGTGTATGATCCGGATTTCTTCCTTGTTAATGGGGATCTGCAATCGAACGGCGGTTAAATTCGGGGAGCCCATATCCTGGCCCGACCATTTTTTATGAAAAGGAGTTGCCAGTAGAAAAAAAACTGTCACCAGTACCAAGGATACTCCTGGTAGAATCCAGGCCAACCTTTTTCGCCGGCGGGAAGGAGGTGAAGTCTGGTCGGGAGGAGGTGCGTTCCCGGATGGCAGAACAGCATGATGAAGAATCGCGGCGCTTAGGTAGGTTAATCCGCCGGACCAGAGAACATCCGAAGCAAAATGAGCTCCCTGGGCCATGCGGCCAATACCCATCAGCGTACCATAGCCCAAGCCGATTCCGAGCCAGGTTGCGCGGCGCCGCCGGGAGCGTTCAATAAAATACAGAGCAACGAGTATAAAGCCGACCGAGGCATGTCCGCAGGGAAAAGATTTTCCCTGGCCCGGAATTCCGGGTTTAATAAAGCGTTGGAATGATGCGTTGCCTTTAAATTCAACCACATCCCGGGGGCGCGGGCGTCCCCAGTAGCCTTTTCCCAGGACGTTGATGAATAAACCCGGACCGATCAGCATGGTCAACACCAGCAGAGCTGCCGGCTGCCTCCAGGTTTGCAAACGCGACCAGATCAGGCCGCCTATAAGTATGACCAGGCCGGCTATAGAGAGCAGCAGACCGGGAAGCGTACCTAAACGGAAAAGCAGGAGCCAGGGTTGGGAATTTTCCAGGAACCATCCCTTACGGTAAAACCACGAGGCAATAGTCAAATCCGGATTACTGAAGATGAACGGCAGGCTGAGCAGCAGTAACAGCCCCGCGCCGATCCAAATATCGGGGTGGAGTAATCTTTTCAGACGATGCATAAACTATATTTCCTTTAAAGTTTTAAAAGACAATATATAGCAAAGAAATACAGGAAGCAACGTCTTTTTAGTGAATTCTGATTTATGATTGACAAGTTAAAATATAAAATATACTATCTCTGCATAATTCGCAGGTTCTCCAAGCGGAGATGAAAAGGGAACCCCGTGTAAATCGGGGACGGGCCCGCCGCTGTAACCGGGGACGGCTGTCGCAGTATTGCCACTGTTCATTAGAACGGGAAGGCGCGGTACCAGCCGGATGATCCGGAAGTCAGAAGACCTGCCTGCGGACGCAGTAATGGTTTATTGCCTCTCGGAATCAGGGGCTGATACCGTACACCGGATATCTTTCAAGTCGGGGTTGGGTTTTTATAAGCACGTGGCCCAACTATAACTGGAGAATCCGGGTTCTCAAGGCCAATTGGGACGCCTTGGGCTGCATTTTTTTAAATGCGGTTCAAGGCGTTTTTATTTTACAAAAAAAAAGGGGATAATGCGTTGAGATTTAAAAAACTATTAAAGCAAATTGGTTTTATTATCGGGACAAGTCTAGGGTGCCTGGTGGGACCGCTGCATCTGCCGGCCTATGTTGAGATGGAGCCTGTGATGGTAAAAGCTTCCCGGATTGAAACCTGTGTTTCCGAGGCGCCGGGTTCGGTTACCGTAATCACGGCGGAAGAGATTGCGGCTAAGCGGGCGCACAACGTGGCAGAGGTATTAAAGGGGATCATGGGAGTGGAGGTGTCGGGAAACGGAGGCCCCGGCCAAAGTGTCTCGGTCTTTATCCGGGGCGCCGCCTCGGAACGCACCCTGGTAATGTTAAACAGTATTCCCTTGAATGATCCGGTTTTACCGGCCCGGAGCATGGATCTTTCCAAAATAACCGTGGATAATATCGAAAGGATAGAAATTATCCGTGGACCGCAAAGCGTGGTTTATGGTTCCAGCGCTATGGGCGGCGTGATTAATATAATCACCAGGAAAGGCGATAAAGCCTGGACCGGATCGCTTGGCGTGGAAGGCGGAAAGTACTACTCTTGGCTGGGTAAACTTGCGGCCTCCGGATCTATATCGAATCTGGAAATCGCGCTGGGTGCTTCATTGGAAAACACCCGGGGATTTTCCGCGGCCAAGCGGAAGGAGGAATATGCGCAATCGTTGCCGGCCATGGACCCGGACGGGTATCGCAACCTGACTATGGATTTAAACCTGGATTATTGCCCTTTGTCCAATCTCGGCTTCAGCCTGAGGAACCGTTATCTGACCGGAGATAATGATATGGACAATTTCGGCGGAGATGATCCGAATTACAAAATGAAATTTGTACAAACCATCAACGGCTTTAATACGCAATGGGATTTGCTGGAAGGATTCTGGCGGCAGGATTTTAACCTGGGATTGAGCCAAACCGATCGGGCTTATAATAATCCCAAAGATCCGGACCATCCTTTTGATCTCGCGCGCAGTGAATACCGTTCCCGGAATCTGACCTTTGATTGGCAGAATAAATTGAATATCCATGAAAATGAAAAACTGGCTGTGGGAATATGCTGTCAGCAGGAACAGGGGATGTACAATTCTTATTCGGAATATCTCGACAGGGATACTTTTATGCCGGCCGTTTGGGAAGACTCCCTGGAAGCTTGTTCGGCCCGCCTGGCCGGAGGGTATTTAGAGAGTCAAACCCGGCTCGATCCGGTATTAGTCATACTGGGTCTTCGATATGATGAGCATGACCAGTATGGTGAATTCTTTACTTATCGGGCAGCCTTATCGTGGCTGATGGAAGGACTGGGAACCCGTATTAAAGCCGCGTACGGAACGGCTTTTAACGTACCGTCCCTTTGCCAGCGTTACTCTAGTTATGGAAATGAAGATATAAAGGCTGAATTTTCCCGGGGCGGAGAGGCGGGATTTGAAACCACCTGCTGGCAAAACCGGATTGATTTGGGCGCTGCTTATTTTCGGAATGATTATCAGGACCAGGTAGGTTTTGATTACGCGGCTTTTAAATATCTTAATTTAAGCCGGGTCAATATCCAGGGATGGGAGACCTTTGTCAAGGTGAGACCCATGGGGAATATCAGACTGCGCTTAAATTATACCCGGCTGATAGCCCAAGACCTGACATACGAGGAGACCATAGGACCCCAGCCTCTGCTTAGAAGATCGGATTACCAATTTGGATTTCAGGCAGGATATGATTTTGCAGACGCTGGCATCAACCTGTATGTCAGGCATGTTGGTCCCCGCTGGGATTTAAACCAGACTTTACTGGAACCCTATACCCTGGTGAACCTGACAGTTACCTACCGGGTAATACCCCGGGCCGAAATCCATATCCGGGTGGAGAATCTTTTGGATGTGGATTATGAGGAGGTCATGGGGTATAATACCTCCCGTTTAGCCGCTTATGCGGGGATTAAGTTGAGCATGCCTTAGAGACTGTGTCATAATGTTGTAAACGTGTGAATGTCATTCCGAGCGAAGCGAGGAATCCCCAAAAGCCCTGGGAGCTTGAGCATTTAGTGCGTTTTTAGGGTGTCATTCTCGAATGCTCTCATCGGGAATCCAGAGGTTTTGATTTTATAGGAATTAATTGTAGGGGCGGGTTTAAAACCCGCCCTTACGGGAATAAGATCATGCGGGTATGACAAAAGCTACTAATTGCTCAGACCCCTAGTTTAAAAAGAGATTCCTCGTTTCACTCGGAATGACAGTTCTGGCGAAGAAGCTTATGGGAGACAGTTCCAGGAAGGGATAAGTAATGCCGCAATCAATGAGGCTATATATAAAAATAATACTCACTCTGGCCGGGCTGGCAATTTTCATGACTTCGGCCTGGGCTTTTATCATGCCCGGCGGAACCATGGGCCGGTTAAAATTCCGGCCTCTGGCGCACGGGGAAATGCCGCGGCGGATTGTTTCCATGGCGCCGGCGATTACGGAAACCTTGTTTGCCATTGGAGCGAAGGATTTGGTCAAGGGCGTGACAAATTTTTGCGTCTATCCGCCGGAAGTGAAAAAACTGCCAAAAATCGGCGGCTACTATGATCCTAATTACGAAGCCATCATGGCCTTGAGCCCGGACTTGGTAATCCTTCTGCCGGAGCACCGCGAGCATCGTCTTAAATTTCAGCAATTGAATATCTCCACTTTAACCATGGAAATGCATTCCCTGGCCGGCATAATAAGTACTTTTATCCATTTGGGAAGCCTTTGCCATTGCGAGTTTCAGGGGGCCTGGCTGGCGGACGCCTTCAGCCGGCGCCTGATTAAAGCCCGGGAACAAACAAGAAATCTTGCCCGGAAGAAAGTTATGCTGGTTATTGGACGGGATTACGGCCATAAGGGAATCAGCGAGGTTTATATTGCCGGCCAGGGGGAATTCTACCACGAACTTTTGGAACTGGCAGGAGGCGAAAATGTCTATACCAGAGCTGCGCCCAAGTATCCCCAGGTCTCGGTGGAAGGCATCCTGGCCATGAATCCGGAGGTAGTTATCGAACTTATTCCGGATCCGGAGGGAACCGGGAAGACGATTGAGGAAATTCGCGCCGACTGGTCCGGACTGCCCGGTTTGCCCGCGGCCCAACCGGGACGAATTAAAATATTAACCGGCGATTTTCTGGTAGTTCCCGGACCCCGGCTGATGTTATTGCTCAAAGCTCTGGGAGAGGCCATTCACCCGGAGTTAAATTGGGAATAATCCTGGCGGCCAGGGGATTCTCCTACCGTATTGGAAAAAAAACTCTTTTGGAGGAAATTGATTTTGAAGTCCGGGCCGGCGAGAGCTGGGCAATAATCGGTCCGAACGGTGCCGGCAAGTCCACACTTTTAAAAGCCTTTTGCCGAATTCTGGATTCCGGGGAAGGTCTGCTCCTGGCCCATGATAAACCCTTGTCTCAATACAAGCAAAAAGCCTTGGCCCGCTGGATATCATATGTGCCGCAGGCCTCGGGCAGGGATGATCTTTTCACCGTGCGGGAGTTTGTGGTAATGGGGCGTTACCCCCACCTATCGGCTTTTTCAACACTGACCCGGAGGGATTGGGAAGAAGTCGAGCGTGTCCTGGATTTAACCGGCATGACGGATTTTGCGCAGCGCCGGGTCTGTACGCTCTCAGGCGGGGAGCAGCAAAAAACCTTGATTGCCGCGGCCCTGGTTCAAGGCGCCCATATAATGCTGCTGGACGAACCTACAGCTTTTTTAGATCCCTATCAACAATCCCAGATTCATGACCTTTTAGAGACACTGCATCAGGAAACCGGAAAGACCCTGATCGAGGTTACCCATGATATCAACCGGGCGGTCCTGGGCCATGACCGGATCCTGGGACTGAGAGCGGGAAGGGTAGTATTTACTGGTTCTCCGGAGGAATTAATGACCGGCGGGGTGTTGCAGGAGATATACGGCAGATCATTCAAGTTGTTTCCGCATCCTGAAACCGGAAGGACTATGGTGTTGCCATGAGCGAGGATACGGGAAAATATGCATTGATCCTGCTTATGCTCCTTGGTCTGTTCATTCTTTCCCTCGTGGTGTTTCCTTTTATAGGCATTGAGAGAATTACGTTCGGTGAGGTTCTATATGACCCGGCGTCCCGGGGATCGGAAATTTTCTGGAAGCTTCGTGTGCCACGCGTACTGGCCGGCATGCTTTGCGGCGGAGTTTTATCCGTAGCGGGACTGGCTTTTCAAGCCATGTTCCGGAATCCCCTGGCCACGCCCTTTACCCTGGGAACGGCTTCCGGCGCCAGCCTGGGAGCCGGTTTTTATATCTGGGCCGGCTGGTCTTTCAGCCTGGCCGGAATATCCGGCTTAACGCTCATGGCTTTTTTAGGTGCCTTAGCCGCCTTGAGCCTGGTCTACGGGTTTTCGCGCTGGCGGCGGGGCATGCCTTCCGAGATTATGCTGCTGAGCGGAGTGGCGGTCAGTATTTTCTTTTCCAGTCTTATTTTACTTTTGCAGTATATGAGCAACCAGGCTCACAGTCTGAGGATACTACGCTGGCTTATGGGCGGGTTGGAAATAGTGGGATATCGGGAAATACTTGAACCCCTGCCCCTGGCTCTGGTTGGTTTGGCGGTAATCTTTCTGAAGCGGTTGGACTTGAATCTGTTGACCACCGGAGAAGATCTGGCGGCCGGACGCGGAGTAAATGTTAATCAAACCAAAGTAATGCTCTTGCTTTTCACCGGCTTAATGGTAGGCGCTGTGGTCGCCGTTGCCGGCCCGGTGGCCTTTGTAGGCTTGATAGTGCCGCATGTCTGTCGTTTGCTCTTTGGTCCGGATCACCGGATACTGGTAATTGCCTGCGTATTAATGGGGGCGGTTTTTCTTTCCGGATGCGACGCCCTGGCCCGTATCGTACTGGCGCCGGCTGAACTGCCGGTCGGCATTATAACCTCCCTGCTGGGCGGGCCGTTTTTTATCTGGATGCTCCTGCGGGATGGGGGACGGAGTTAGTTGAACCGGAGATTATGCTTCGAAAACACCGTAAATCGGGGGGCCTACCATAAATTCCTGGAAAGGAAATTTGTGTAAATGGAAGTGGTACTGCAGTGCATGGGTGCATTCGGCCAGGCATTTCAAGTCGTCGTACTCGGCATAAACCAGGACCGCCTGGTTATCCAGATAAGGAAGCGAAGAATCCTTAACCATGGAATTTACAGTGGCAGTCCGGCAGCCCGGCCGGGTACGCTTGAAAGCGGCGTAGTGTTCGAATATCTGTACTGCTTCATCGCAAATTTCCGACTTTAGTTTGAAAATGGCAACTTCTCTTACCATGGAAAGCAGCCTCCGGGTTTGCCTGGCTATAATATACCGAAACCACTCCGGACGGTCAATCCTTTTGTGGTTTTTTACGCTTAACGCAAAAATAATTAAAAAAATGATTTATTAGATCAAGAAAGCACTTTATAATGTTCAGGTGCTGAAAAGCTTAACCGGCTCCGGTGAGACTAAATAAGAAATTGTGGAAGGGAGTGGTAAAAAATGTTTTTAAGCGGTGGACAAAAACCAAATCAAATGGCGCTCTACTATTTGAGGTTGGGATTGGGTTTTATTACTCTATGGTCGGCTTGGGATGTGATAGTTCATCAGGTGCAATGGAAAGCCTTTTTTAGTGCTTTTCCCCTGGTAGGAGCGCTGGCCGGTTTAATAACCTTAGCCTGGTTTTTTATTCTAGTGGTGGCCGGTCTGGCTTTGCTGACCGGATGGTACTTCCGGGAAGCATCCGTAGGACTGGGTGCCTTAATCTGCCTCTCGATTATTTTTTTTTCTTTCTTTACACCCAAAGTAAATGCCGTTCTGGGGCCTTTTCGTCCCCTGATGATTAAAAATTTGGTTTGGCTGGGAGCTTGCCTGACGGTGTTTACCCAGCCGACAGACCCTTTTAATCCCGAACGCCGCGGTCCCCAGGGGCTGCCGGTCTATGCGGAAAAAGCCCATTTTGTCTTCCGCCTGTTGGTGGGGATCTATTTAATTTGGGATGGGATGCTCAAGGCCGTTAATGCCCATGGGTACTTTACTCTCCTGGAACGCGCCCTGGCCAAGATGCCATTAATTCCGGATGCCTTGGCGCCGGGGCTAATGGTGGTCATTTGTATTGTCCAGATAGGCGCCGGCCTGTTGTTCCTGACGGGAATAAAGTTTCGCTGGGCCGCAATGGTTATAATTGTCCTGGCGCTGCTTAATCTTTTGGGCGTAAACTGGTTCGCCACCAAAGGTCTTTTACGGGCCGGAGGGCGTTTTATGATGAGAGATTTCCTGGTGTTGGCAAGCGGGGTGTATTTCTGGCTGGCCGGACCGGGGTTGCCGATTCTGCAAGTGCAACTAAAAAAAAGCCGCAATCTTTCGGAGATCGGAATTTAAATTCATCGGCCGGGGAAAATATGCCGCCTCCGGCTCTTTAGGAGCGGGCCGGGATCCGGATTAATTTGGACAGTAATATTCTGTTAAGGAGGCTTAACGTGGGTGTAAGATTTTTATTAATCACGAGTATGCTTATGGGGCCGATATTCATAAGTTTTGGGGCTTCAGCGCAGCAGGGTAAATCCGAAGCCAAAACGCGGCTGGTGATGGTAGAGATCGATCACTGGAAAACCACCTTTTTTAACCTTCCCCAGGAATTGCCTTTGCTGCTGAAACCGGGGAAGAAATTTAATGCCCGGGCGCGCCGATACGACTTTACCGAGGGCCTGCCGGCCATGAAGATTTTTTTAAGTCTGCGGCCCAAGGATAAAAACGCTCCGGCTTTCCGGCGATTCATTAAAAAATGGCCGGTGTACCAGAAATTTTTCGAGGCCGTGGATGAAGAAAACTATAAATCCGCGCGCAAGCTGATAAACGAAATTTTAAAAATAGATCCCCGCGAGCCGGGAGCTCATTTTTATCTGGGTAGTTTAAACACCCAGGCGGGTAATTTTGCGAAGGCCGAAAAAAATTACCGGGCTTGCATAAAAGGCTATCCGGAATATGGACCGGCTTACATTAATCTGGCTCGCCTGGCAAAGGCCCGTAACGCCTTGCCGGAAGCCCGGCAGTGCCTCCAGGAAGCTATCCGTTGTTTCCAGCAAGAGGAGCGGGAAGATGACCGGAAAATCGCGGAAAAAATGCTGGAGAGCTTGAATGAGAAAATGCAGAAGGATTATAAACATAAATAGGGAGAATACTTATGCCTGAGATCAAGCAAATCGATTCCGGCAAGCTGCTATGTCTGGAAGAGACCGGGCCTTACTCCGGGCTGGGAGAGCTTTTTAAACGAATGCGGGATTTTATTGAAATGCGGCGGGTCTCTTTCAAGGGGGATCGAATGGTGATTTTTTATAATGACCCGGAAAAATTTAATCACGAGCGGGCGCATTATGCCGTAGCTTATGAATTGGCCGGTGAGACAGCCGGTGACGGTGAGGTGACGGTTGTTATCCAGCCCGCCATGCTGGCCGCCTGCGAAACCTATCAGGGGACCTACTCCGAAATACGGAAAGCCTACGATCAATTACTGGTATGGATCCGTGAAAAAGGATACCGGATATCAGGACCGGCGCGGGAATATTTTCTTTCCGGTTCCGGACCGGAAGGAGCCGGTGATATGGCGGTGAGCCTGGTCGAAATTCAAATTCCGATTGAGCGTCCGCGCGGCTGAGTGGTACATGGATCTTAAGCCGGTTGATTCAGGCCATTTGGAAAATTGGCGCAGAGACTATAAGGCCGGCCTGGGAATACCGGTTATTCCGGAGTTCCATGATGCGCTATGCCGGCTGGGACAGGCTTACTTGGTTGAGGAGGTCGGGAAGACCCTGGGTTATGTGATTTTTGCGCAAGAGACTTTTATTCCGGGCTGGGCCCCGGTAATTCCCGAATTTTACCTGGGGCTTTCGCAGACGAAATTCATTCGTCAGATATTGCAGCGGCTTTTTGAGCGGCTGCGGCCGCATACCATCATCGGCCGTACCGATGACCGGACGGGCTTTCCGATTTTAATGGATCTTCAAATTTCCAACCAGGTTTCATCTCCCTTATATGTTCTGGAAAAAGAGCCTTTTTGGGTGGAAAACAAGAATCTGGCAATTAAGCAGAGCGGTATTGAGGATGCGCTTGATTTACTGCCTATATATTCTTCTCTGCCGCCGGAAGCTGGAGGATTTCCGGAGGCGGCGGCTTTAACTAAAAGTTTGGCTATTTGGCGCCATTACAAGCTGATGAACGGACGGGAAGTAATCGCGGTTGCTTATGTTGTGCCCCAAGGACGGAATTATGTTACAGTAAATCCTATTGTAGTAGAAGGTGCGCGCGGAAAAGGATTCGGCCAGTATCTTACCGCTTATGCCGCCAGACGAGAGCTGGCCGAAGGCAAGATATGCGTGGCTACAATGAGTCCGGATAATCAGGCCGGCCGGAATTTAATGGAGTCGCTGGGTTCACGTCTGGCCGCCCATTTTGTTTATTTTAAACCGTAAGCGGAAGCGGGAATCAAATGATGTCCCTTGAAAAAATCCGGATTTTATTTTTAGGCACAAATTTGGGGGATGGGCGAGGTTGATAATGAAGCGTAAAGTGATCATGCTGGCTTTTCTCGCGGGTATTATCCTGCCGGTCGGTGAAGGATGGGCAAAAAAAGTTGCGGTGGTTTTAAGTAAAAGCACCCGCCCGTATCAGGAAGCGCTGCTAGGTTTACAAGCAACGGATTCCTTCCAGCTGGTGGAATATAACCTGCAGGGCTCGCCGGCCCAGGGCCGGGAGATTATGCACTATCTGAGATCGCAGAATAAAGTTTTTAACTTGGTGGTAGTCATCGGATCGGGAGCTGTGAAAGCCGCGCAAATTCATTCACCCGGCATCCCGTTGCTATTCACTATGGTACTTAAGCAGCCGACCTTTTCCGGGGAAGTCTCGGGAGTAATCATGCAGGTCAAACCGGACGATCAATTTTTACGGATAAAAAGATTGTTGCCTTCCGCGGTTAAAATCGGGGTGATATATAATCCCGCCTATACGAAAAAAACCATTAAACAGGCGGAACGCTACGCGAAAAAAAATGGTTTGACATTGGTACCAGTTATAGTTGAAAAACCGGAAGAGATTTCCGCGGCTTTAAAAGAACTCAGCCGGAAAAAAATAGATGTTTTATGGTCGGTGCTGGATAGAACCGTGATTCATCCGGTAGTAATTAAAAAAATAATCAAGTATACGCTGGAGGAGAAGATGCCTTATATCGCTTTAACGGAGTACCAGGTTAAAGCCGGGGCGTTGGCCGCATTTTCCGTGGATTGCCGGGATATTGGCTTACAAACCGCCAAAATAGCGGAAAAAATGCTGGTTGGCAGTGATAAACCGGCAGGAAGAGTAGAGAGTCCACGTAAAATAATTACTTATATAAATCCTGCAACCCGGAAACACCTGGGAATAAAAGGCTTATCCCGGATAGACAATATTCGTTTCCAAGAGTGAATTTGGTATTATTGTTTTTTTTATATTATTTTAAAAACAGGAGATGAAAGTTAAAATCAAGCATTGCTAGGAGCCTGTCGGACTTAGGCACAAAATCGGATTTTGAGCATTCTTCCCCCTTTGAAAAAGGGGGATTGAGGGGGATTTTGAATAGATAGTTGGGCATTTTTTCAGTAAATCCCCCCTGCCCCCTTTACAAAAGGGGGAGAATGACTAAAGTCCGACAGGTTTCTAGGAACCTGTCGGACTTAGGCACAAAATCGGATTTTGAGCATTCTTCCCCCTTTGAAAAAGGGGGATTGAGGGGGATTTTGAATAGATAGTTGGGCATTTTTTCAGTAAATCCCCCCTGCCCCCTTTACAAAAGGGGGAGAATGACTAAAGTCCGACAGGTTTCTAGGAACCTGTCGGACTTAGGCACAAAATCGGATTTTGAGCATTCTTCCCCCTTTGAAAAA
>CBDUZI010000043.1:0-21985 GCA_965371665.1 uncultured bacterium | reverse complement strand
CTGCCCCCTTTACAAAAGGGGGAGAATGACTAAAGTCCGACAGACTCCTAGGAAGACAGAACAGTATTTTTTGTAACGCAAGTAATTGATTACTATTGGAAATCAATAATTATGCTTAAAAACATTATTCCCATCGGCTACGGCAATATTGTGGCGGCGCAAAGAGTAGTGGCGATTATTGCGCCGGACTCCTCGCCCATTAAGCGTTTGCGGGAGCAAGCCGTAACCGCCGGCAAATTAGTGGATGCCACCCAGGGCCGGCGCACGCGGGCGATCATTATCACGGATTCCGATCATGTGATTCTTTCGGCGCTGCAGCCCGAGACGATTGCTCAGCGTTTTGAAGGTGAAGGGATGGCTATAGAGCATAAAAAATATTCCCCGGGCCGGCGGCGGAGCCTCAAAACCTAATGACGAAGAGAGGCCGGTTGATAGTACTCTCCTCGCCTTCGGGAGGAGGGAAAACCACCATCTGCGAGCATTTATTACGCCGGGAAACTCTTTTGCGCCGAAGTGTCTCAGCTACTACGCGGCCGCCCCGGGGCCAAGAATGCGATGGCTGGGAATATTATTTTATCGATGAAGCGGAATTCAAAAAATCAATCCGGGCCCGTCAATTTCTGGAATGGGCGCAGGTCCATGGCCACTACTATGGGACACTAAAGTCGGAGGTAAAAAAGCAGCAACAGGCCGGCCGGGATGTAGTCCTGGTAATTGATGTTCAGGGAGGATTATCCGTCAAACGCTCTAACCCGGAGGCTGTATTGATTTTCATCAAGCCGCCGTCATTTAAGGTTCTGGAAGCCCGGTTACGCGGCCGGGGCACGGATGAGCGGCAAACTATAAGCGCACGGCTGCGTCACGCCCGCTGGGAAATGGCGCAGGCCCTGAAATATGATTATGCAGTAGTTAACCGGCGGTTGACCGAGGTGGTGCGTCAAATCGAGGCGGTTTTGACCGCGGAACGGCTGAAAGTGCATAAGCGATAATCAAAGGAGGAAGTGACAGAAATGCAGCATTTGAAGTTTGAGAAAATTATTGATAAACTCGGAAGTAAGTACGAAGCAGTAGTCCGCATGTCGGTCAAGGCCAGAAGAATCGCCGACGGAGAGATACCGGAAGACGGGACAGCCGCGGATAAAGTCAGCAGCCTGGCCATGAATGAATACCTGCGGGAAATAGCAGCCGGCAGCGAAAGCCTGGCGGAAGAGAAGGAATAAAGTAATGCTGGCAGGACGGCGGGTGCTGTTGGGAGTTTCCGGCAGTATTGCCGCGTATAAGGCCGCAGAAATCACGCGCGCCCTAATCCGGGAAAATTGCCAAGTAACAGCTGTCATGACCAGGAATGCCTGCCGATTTATCACCCCCCTGACTTTTCAGGTCTTGACCGGAAGGCCGGTGGCCACGGAGTTGTTTTCCGGGAACGAAGCTCCGGTTCCCCACATTTCACTTGCCAAGTGGCCGGAACTTATTCTGTTGATGCCGGCTACGGCCGATCTTCTGGCGCGGACAGCGAGCGGCCGGGCGGATGATCTTCTGGCAGCCCTCATATTGGCGGCCGAGGCGCCCATTCTGTGGGCGCCGGCCATGAATACCCACATGTGGAATAATCCCTTAATCCAGGAAAATATTAAGCGGCTGGCTGCCTTGGGACATGCCTTTATACAACCCGGAGCAGGAGAGCTGGCTTGCGGTGAGAGGGGAGACGGCCGCCTGGCCGAACCGGAGAAGATTCTCGCGGCGGTTCGAAAGGCGTTATTTTCCAGAAAGAGTCTATCCGGACGAAAGATATTAATCACCGCCGGGCCGACCCGGGAACCATGGGATGCCATACGGTTTTTATCCAACCGTTCTACCGGTAGAATGGGGTATGCCCTGGCCCAAGAGGCCCAAGCCCGGGGAGCCGAAGTCAGCTTGGTTTCCGGGCCGGTAAGCCTGCCGGCGCCATACGGCGTACGGATAGTCAATGTCAACACTGCCCGGGAAATGCATGCTGCCGTTATGCCGGAGTTTCCGGAAACGGATATAGTAATCGCGGCCGCAGCGGTGGCTGATTTCAGGCCGGCGCAGACTTGCCAAGACAAGCTTAAAAAGACCTCCGCTCCCCCTGCCATTCCCCTGGAGCAGAATCCTGATATTCTTATGGAGCTGGGCCGTTGCAAGCGAAAACAGATATTGGTAGGATTCGCGGCGGAAACCCATAATCTGGTCCCAGCCGGAATTGCCAAGCGAAAAGCCAAGAAGCTTGATTTAATCATCGTTAACCATGCTTCCGGGCCGGAGGACGCCTTTGGCGCCGAAGCCGCCAGTGCGTTCCTGATAGACGACGCGGATGCGGTCCGGGAATTGCCCCGGCAGGACAAACATCAAACTGCGGCTATAATTCTTGACAAGCTGGAAGAATTATTACCCGCCAAACAAGAGGCTGTGTCGTAATAAATTTTTAAGGTTGTCATTCCGGCGAAAGCCGGAATCCAGGACGCATACTGTTTATATTACAATGCTTTTCTGGATTCCGGCTTTCGCCGGAATGACGAAAAAGTGTAAAAATTCGAAATACGACACAGTCTCCAAGGGAAGCAGTAAATGAAATTCAAATGAATTCAGGAATTTTAACCCCCTTGCTTCTGAGCATGGCTTTTATGGGTCTGTCCGCGAACATGGTTCAGGGCGGGTCCGGATTGCCCGGCCCCGGAGAAGCCAAGCCGGGAGAAGTCTTGGTTAAATTTCGATCCGGAATTTCTCAAGCCATGCTGGACCGGGAAGCCGAGCGATTGGGATTAAAAGACGCCCGGCCGGATATTTTGCGCAACGCTTTGCTGGCGCAGGAGGGGTTGAATTTTACCGGACAGATTGAGCCGCTCGGAATCCAGCGTCTGGCTTTAACCACCGCACGCCCGCTGGACAGGGTACTGAAAGCTTTACGCGTCTCGCGATTAGTGGAGTATTCCGAACCGAATTATCAGCGGGTCGCCTTTACGCCCCTCACGAACGGGCCGGATGATGCATATTACCAGAGCGGAGATCAATGGTGGGTGGAGGATATAGCAGCTGACAAAGTGGTGGCGGAAAGCCTGCTCCCGAGTGGAGCCGAGGTAGTTATAGCCGTTCTGGATACCGGGATTAGGCGTGATCATGAGGACCTGGCCGGACGATTAGTTGCGGGAAAGGATTATATTAATGCCGGGGGCCAGGGAAATGACGACTCCGATCAAGGTCATGGAACCCTGGTGGCCGGTATTGCCGCCGCTCAGACAAATAATAGCATTGGCATCGCCGGAACGGCGGTGGCGGATAGTAATACGGTAAAACTTATGCCCGTCAAGGTATTGGATGCCGAAGGACAGGGTTATGATTTTACTATAGCCCAAGGCATAATCTGGGCCGCAGAGCACGGGGCTCGGGTGATTAATCTGAGCGTGGGAGGAGAAGCCGCCGGCATGGTTCTCAAAGATGCCGTGCTTTACGCCTACCAGCGGGGATGTGTGGTTGTGGCGGCGGCCGGCAATGAGGCGCTCGCCGGAAACCCGGTTTGCTATCCCGCGGCTTATGATAAAGTTATTTCCATAGCGGCCTGCAATTATAGCGGCAGCCGGGCGGGTTATTCGGTGTACAATCAATATGTTGACGTGGCGGCGCCTGGCGGTGATGACGGCCCGGTCAGCGGAATGATTCTCAGCACTTTTAACAGCACTGCTTCCTCCTATGCTTATGCCATCGGAACCTCAATGGCCTGCCCCATGGTGGCCGGAGCCATAGCTATGCTTTTGGCGCAGGAACCCAACCGTACCCCGGATGAGGTGGAAAATATTATATTTACAACAGCGGAAAAAACCGGATCTCTGTTAAGTGATCCGGACGGTTGGAACCAGTATTTGGGATGGGGAAGAGTAAATTTATATCAAGCCCTAACCCGGAAGGCAACTTTTGCTCCCAAGCCATCCGGCCGGGCGACGTATAATTATCCCAACCCCTATAATCCAAGTGCCGGAGAGTTGACTTATGTTGTTATTCCGTTAGAACCAGGGCAAGTGGTTGCGAGCGTCCGTCTTTGTATTTATGCTGACATGGGGCGCCTGGTGCGGAAGATAGAGATTCCCGGCAGCGAGGCCTGGCCCGGGAAGCTCATTGCCTGGGACGGTAGGAACGGAAGCGGCGCCGGGGTGGCGAACGGGGTGTATCCCTTTACTCTGGAACTGGATGAGAAACTCTATAGGAATAAAATAGCTGTATTGAGATAAAAAACATATTAACCGTTTATTATTGCCACTGGCATTAGGGGCGTTTAATTAAACGCCCCTACGTAGGGATATCTCAGCTTTCGAGGGATTGAAAAAACAGGATGAAATTGCAGAGCAAGAACTTTATTATGTTACTACGAACCGGAATACTACTAAGTATTTTGCTTTTGCCGGCCGGCCGGATGATGGCTGGGGAATCAGCCGGAGACGCGGCGTCTTACTTGCGCTCCGGCGTGGGAGCCAGAGCTTTGGCCATGGGAAATGCCGGGACCGCAACGTGTATGGATGCCACGGCTGCTTATTGGAATCCCGCAGCGCTGGTCGGTCTTTCCGGGGATGGAATAGGCTCCCAGACCGCCTTGCTGGGATGGGAACGTTCCTGGAATTTTCTTAACTATTGCCATACCCAGGACGCTGAAAAACAGGGACGGTACGCGTACGCTCTTTCCTGGATAAACTTTTCCGCTGGGGGAGAAATTGAGGCCAGAACCAGCAACCGACCGGAACCGGAACGAATTTTCGGGGATGCCCAGAATTCGCTTCTGCTTTCAGCAGCTGCCACTCTGGGGCGGGGATTTGCACTGGGAGTAAATACCAAGCTGATTATGCACAAGCTGGATGAAGAATCAGCGAGCGGATTTGGACTGGACTTGAGCGCCTGGCAAGTGCTTGGGTCCCGGATAAAATGGGGACTGGTAATTCAGGATCTGTATACGAATCTCGTCTGGTCCGGAGGATATGTTGACCGTCTCCCGGTTTTTACCCGGGCCGGTCTGGAATTTAGCGGATTAGTGGAGAACCTGGTCTTGGGGATGGAGGGGACGCTGGAATTTTCGCATAGCAGCGGAGCAATCACGAAATACGGCTGCCACTTGGGCGCTGAATATTATGTGTGGCCGCAACTGGCTCTTCGCGCAGGAGTGAATCAGGGACGATTTACTACGGGCGCCGGTTTCAGCTTTTTTATAAATCAGGCGATAAAAATCCGGTTAGATTACGCGCTGGCCGGAGAAAATGCCGCGGACGCCGGCCTAATGCACTTATTTTCGCTGGTGATGGACATTCTTCCTACCGGCACGGAAGCGGCCGGAGGAGAGAAACAGTAATGCAGTCCCGGCCGGGAGAGCAAGCCTTACAGGTGGTGCGGGCCTTAAAGCGCTATGTTGAAAATTTAATCGATCAGGGAAAAAGCCCGGTTGTTTTTAATAAACCTCTGAAACAATATACCCCACAACAGACGGTTTCCGGGGTCAGGTGTAAACTGCCGGGACATACGGGCCTGGCGGCCTTGGCCAAGAATATTCAGGCCTGTTCGCAATGCGGTCTGGCCGGGACGCGTAAAAATGTGGTTTTTGGCGAGGGTGATCCGGACGCTTCTTTGGTTTTCGTAGGAGAAGCGCCTGGTGCAGACGAGGACCGGGAAGGCAAACCTTTTGTAGGATCTGCCGGTAAACTGCTTACCCGGATAATAGAATCCATCGGCCTGAAACGTGAGCAAGTCTATATCTGCAATATATTGAAATGCCGGCCGCCGGGAAACCGCAATCCCAAACCTGAAGAAATCATTGCCTGTCAAACTTATTTAATCAAGCAATTGGAAATGCTTCGTCCCCGCTTGATATGCGCCTTGGGGTCCTTTGCGGCGCAGACTTTACTTAATTCGAATGAACCGATTAGTCGTTTAAGAGGTAAAGTTTATACTTATCAAGACATACCGCTGGTGCCGACGTTTCATCCGGCCGCCTTGTTGTATCATCCCCAAAATAAGCGCTTAGTCTGGGAAGACATGAAGAAGATAGCCGGTCTCCTGGAATTAAAGCCGGTCTCGCCTAAATCATAGATAGTTTTGGGTTGGGAAAGGCAATTATGGCTTTTCAAAATATCGTCATTCCGGCATGATTTTAGCCGGAATCCAGAAAAGCACTGTAATATAAGCAAAGATACTTTCTGGATACCGGCTTCCGCCGGTATGACGAGCTTAACTTATCTTTCCGCAACAGGAACTAGATAGCAGCCAAATCCAACCAGCCAATCTACTTTTAATTGAATATAAAAGCATAAACCGGTATAATTTATAATGGGTAGGTGATGTATGTTGAAACTGAAATCCTTAAAGACGTTCTTTAATGCAGAGAAGCTGAAATCCTTAAAGACGATCTTTAATGCGGAGCGGCTGAAATCCTTAAAGACGATCTTTAATGCGGAGCGGCTGAAACCGCTCAAGACGATCTTTAATGTGGAGAAGCTGAAATCTCTGAAGACGTTCTTTACGGCGAAGAGGCTGAAAGCCCTTAAAACGCCCCTTGATTCATTAAAACAGAAATTCAGCAACACCTTTTTTGATGATGATGCCACGACTTTAAATATACTTATACTGGCGGCTTTGCTGTTATTAATAATATTTCTACTTTATGGTCCTAAGCTGCCGCCCGCCGGAATTACTCCGCAGCCTGAAATGGCTGAATCACAGCCGGCGGCATCGGAGGCAACGGAATCCAAACCCGAGATCCGGAAAGTTGACATAGCAACGCCGGTTCCAGCGGTTACACCCAAGCCGGCGAAGATGTTCTTTGCGGAGAAACCCGCTGTGCTAATTCCTCCCACGCCGGTTTTTACGCCTAGTCCGGCGCCGACTCCGCCGGGAGGAGGGGTGCTGCGTAAAATTGCATTTACTTCCAATCGAGGAGATGGCCGGTATTACCAACTCTACATGATGGACGCCAATGGGAAGAATGACGAACGGCTGCTCGAATCCGAGGCTTTTGACCGCGATCCTCATTTTTCCTTTGACGGTACCTGTATTGCCTTTTCGTCCAACCGGACCGGAACCTATCAGATTTATGTATTGGATATCGACACGCGGGCAGTAAAACAGCTTACCAGGGGGAATGTGGATAAAACCAATCCTTTTTGGAGCCCGGGAGACCGGACAATTATGTATACCATGCATAAATGCGGATTATCGGAGCTTGGCATTATGAGTGCGGATGGGAGTAATCCCCAGCAATTAACCCATCATGCGGGAGAAAGTCATGGATACGGGTTTTCTCCGGACGGCAACGCGATTTCCTTTGAATCCACGATGAATAATAAGAATGAAATTTTCATACTGGATCTTTTCACCATGAAGGCCAGGAGTTTGGTGGAAGTTGACGAATATACCTTTGTCGGAGATCCGGTTTTTTCTCCCCGAGGGAAAAAACTGATTTTTTCTTCCAACTCTATACAACAAACCACGCGGCAGCTTTATATTTATAATCTGGACAGGCAAAACTATTACCGGATTACCTATGATTCCCTGTACAAGGATGATCCGATTTTTTCTCCGGACGGGACCATGATAGCGTACATAGCAAAATGGGAGAACGCCTGGAATATCTTTGTTATGGATGCCGACGGCGCCAATGTGCGCAATGTGACAAATAATTATTTTGATAATATGGTACCCAGTTGGCGATGATTTTCCGTAAAAACGAGGTGGGCGCATATGGAATGCCGTAAAGAGAGAAACCTGAAAAACTGCAATTGTACTTATCCGTGCTCCCGCCGGGGTATTTGCTGTGAATGCGTAGCTTACCACCGCCGGTTGGGTGAACTGCCGGCCTGTTATTTTGATGAGGCCGCGGAACGCACTTATGACCGTTCCGTAGAGGCGTATTTACGAACCCGCAGAGGCCTTTAGGGTTTTAGCCGGATTATTGCCGTGAGCCGGCCTTCCCGGCGCGCTTCCGGTATTTTTGAGCGTCCGCATTTTTTCCCATCTTTTCATACAATTCCGCAAGTTGTCCTAATACTTTTCCCGTTTTCGGATGCCGGGGCCCCAGTTTTTTTTCATAGATTGAGAGGCTATGCAGGTAAAGCGATTCGGCTTTGGCATATTGCGCCGAAGAAGCATAAACATAAGCCAATTCCCGGAGGACGGTCGCTACGCTGGGATGTTCGGGATCCAAATTTCCTTCATATATTTTCAGAGCGCGCTGCAAGAGCGGCTCAGCCTTGGCATATTGCTGCTGGGCATTGTAAAGCACGGCTAGATTTTTAAGCGCGACGGCCAGATCCGGGTGATTCGGGCCATAAGTTTTTTCGCGGATTTCCAGCGAGCGCTTGAAAAGGGGTTCAGCTTTAGAATATTGTTCCTGGGAATTATAAAGCGCGGCCAGATTATTGAGCGAAGCGGCCACTTGGGGAGCATTCGGGCCCAGGCTTTTTTTGCGGATTTCCAGGGCACGCTGGTAAAGCGGCTCAGCCAGGGCGTATTGCTTCTGCAAATTATAGACCGATGCCAGGTTGTTAAGCGTGGTAGCGATCCGGGGATGATAGGGGTTTAATTTTTTTTCACAAATAGCCAGGGCGCGCTTGAAAAGGGGTTCGGCCTGGGCGTATTGTTCCTGGGAATTGTAGATCGCGGCCAGGTTATTGAGCGTGGCCGCTATTTCAATATCTTCCTTACCCAGAACTTTTTTTCGTATGGCCAGGCAGCTCTGGTAAAGAGATTTAGCCCGGTTATATTGCCCCAGGGAGGTATAGACTGCGGCTAGATTGCTTAGCGAGGTCGCCACATCCGGATGTTCCTTGCCCAAGGTTTTTTCCTGGATGGCCAGGATGCGCTGGTAGAGGGGTTCGGCTTGTGCGAATAAATCCAGGCTAGTATAAAGCGAGGTCGAAATTTTGAGCACTTCCAATAACTTGGGATGTTCCGGGCCGTATTTTTCTTCTGAATTCTGCAAGGTCGTTTGGGCCAGCACCACGGCTTCTTGAAGCTTGCCTTTTTTATATAGATCGGTGATTTGGTCTTGCAGCGACTTCCCGCAGCCGGTTATTGCCATGGATACGGCCAGTAATGAAATTACCAGGATTTTATTCATTTCCCCCCCTTGCCAGGTGTTAAGCAAAGCATAACAAAGCCTGAATCCATGAGTCAATAAGAAAATAGATTATCCTTGTATCCGCAGGGAATGGCCGCAACCGTTCCCTGCTCCAGGCGGGTTTTTTCATTTGACAGGGTTGGTAAGAGTGGGTATTATTCCATTTTGCAGGCTGTGGGAAATGATTTCACGGCCTGCTTTGTTGTTTTCAGGGAGGTTTAGCTAGGCATGGGTGAAAGCATGGCAGTGGGCGGTCATAAGCGGGGGATGTTTTCGTCGAACTTCGGATTTTTACTGGCTGCCATTGGTTCGGCCATTGGTTTGGGAAATATTTGGCGTTTTTCGTACATAGCCTATACTAATGGCGGCGGAGCTTTTTTAATTCCTTATGTAATAGCTCTTTTAACCGCAGGCATACCGCTTTTAATCCTGGAATACGGGCTCGGACACCGCGAACACGCCTCCGCGCCCCTGGCATTTGCCAAGCTCAGCCGCCGGACCGAATGGCTGGGATGGTGGATGCCGCTGTTTGTCATGTTTGGGATAATGTTCTATTACCAGGTGGTAATCGGCTGGTGCGCGAATTTCGTGGTATTTTCTTTGGACCTGCACTGGGGAGCGGATACGCAGGAATTCTTCCTTAATAAATTTCTGGGGCTGACCGCTTCGCCGGGAGAGTTGGGAGGAATCCGGCCCTTGATTGCAGTGTCTACGGGCTTGATGTGGCTGGTAACCTGGTTTATTACCTTCCAGGAGGTGCGCCGGGGGATCGAGAGGGCGTGTAAGCTTTTCATGCCCCTACTCCTGATAACGACTCTGATTTTGGTCGGATGGGGCCTAACGCTTCCCGGAGCCTGGGAGGGCATAAGATACTATTTAATGCCGAACTGGGGAAAGCTGCTGGATTTAAAGGTCTGGATGGCAGCTTATGGCCAGATTTTCTTCACGCTTTCCATAAGCTTTGGGATAATGATAGCCTATGCCAGCTATCTGCCGCGAAAAGTGGACCTGGTCCAGAACGCGATTATAACCAGCTTGACCAACTGTATTTATTCCTTTATCGTGGGGTTTGCCGTTTTTGCTGTGCTGGGATACCTGGCAATGGCCAAAGGGCTGCCGGTGGACCAGGTAATCAAGGCAGGTCCGACCCTGGCTTTTGTGGTCTTTCCGGAAGCTATTTCCAGGCTCCCTTTTCTCAGAGAGCTTTTCGGAGTACTCTTTTTTTCGGCTTTAGTTATTGCCGGCTTGTCTTCCGGTGTCTCGATCATCGAGGCTTTTACCAGCGCGGTGACTGATAAATTCAAAATTTCCCGCAAGCGGGTAGTCACTCTGCTCTGCGTGGCCGGTTATCTGGGCTCCATGATTTTTATGACCGGCGGCGGATTGTATTGGCTGGATATTGTGGATCATTTCTTGAACCAGTACGGTCTGGTTCTGGCAGGCCTGCTGCAATGTGTGTTTGTGGGTTATATCCTCAAAGCAGGGGTTTTGCGTAAACATATTAATGAGCAGGCCCGGCGCCGGCTGAATAAAGGATGGGATTATATGATTAAATACCTGACGCCCATAATCCTGCTAATTATGTTAGTGCGTTCCGTGACCGGGGAAATACTCAAAGGTTATGAAGGCTATTCCACATCGGCGTTGTTAGGTATCGGGGTCAGTTGGCTGCTCGCTACTTTAACGGCCGCCGTAGTTCTTTCCATTTATCCTTGGGAACCTTCCCGGCTCCGGGCCGATCATGTGCCGGAATCGGATGAGCTTTTCCGCTGAGCCGAAAGTATTGTGAAAACCTATGTCGCTTAAAACATCAATTGAGAAACTGTTTAAATTCCAGTGGCCGGACCGGAGCAGGCCTTCGCATGGTCTGACGCCCTCACAGCGCCTGGTCATCTCGTTTTTAATAATTATTTCCAGCGGGACCTTGCTGCTCATGCTGCCCTGGTCAATACCCGGCGGCCAGAGTATCAGCCTGATAGACGCCTTATTTACCGCTACCTCAGCGGTCTGCGTGACAGGTTTGATCGTCCGGGATACGGCCACGGCCTTTACACCCTTTGGTCAGCTTATCATTATCCTGCTGGTAAAACTGGGCGGACTGGGATACATGATCCTGGCTACTTCGGCTGCGGTCTTGATCGGAAGGCGTATCGGCATCAATGACCGGAACACTATCAAACAGGCAATGAACCTGGATACGACCGAGGGTATGGGGCGTTTTGTGCGGAATGTATTGCTGTTCACGCTGAGCGCTGAACTGCTGGGAGCCATAGTGATTGCGCTAGCCTATGGCGGCGATTATGCCCCCGGCCGCGCCATGATTTTAGGTCTTTTTCATGCAGTGTCCGGATTTAATAATGCCGGCTTTTGTTTGTTCTCCGATAACCTGATGGGGGCGGGAGGAAAACGAGCGGCCATATATACTATCATGTTTCTGGCGATTATCGGCGGCCTGGGTTTTTTTGTGCTCCAGGAATTTATAGATATCCTGCGGGGCAAACGAAAAAAACTTTCCGTGCACACCAAGCTGGTACTAATCACCACGATAGCGCTTATGATACTGGGAGCGGCCGGTTTATATTTTACCACGGAGTTGAATTGGGGAGAGTCATTTTTTCTCTCTTCCGTAGCGCGGACCGCCGGTTTTAATATCCAGGATACCGGCAGTCTGCCTTTTCGTTCCCTGACCCTGCTGATACCGCTGATGTTTATCGGCGCCTCGCCCGGCGGAACCGGTGGCGGGATAAAGACTACTACCTTTGCCGTTGTAATTATGGCTATCTGGGCGCTGCTGCGCGGCCGCGCGGATGTTATAATATTTCGCCGGCGCCTGCTGAGCGAAACGCTGTATAAAGCCTTAATGGTTTCTGCGGTCATGGGCGTGCTTTTGTTCGGTATGACTTTATTGCTGGAACTGGTGGAAAACCGGAGCCTGGGAAGCATATTATTTGAGATGACTTCGGCGCTGGGAACGGTCGGACTATCTATGGGCGATGGCGGGAAGTTAAGCCTTTCCGCCCTGTTTTCCGCGCCCGGCAAATTAATCATTATTGCGGCGATGTTTATCGGGCGCCTGGGGCCGTTAACCCTGGGCCTGGCCGCGGCCTTTCAGGCGCATCATCCGCAATTGAAGTATCCCGAAGGGAAGGTGAGTATAGGATGAGATCGTTGAAAAAGAAGAAAAATAATAAAGCGGTGGCCAAAGAGGATCTGGATTGGTTTAAATTTGATGACTGGCTTAAAACCGTGCGGCCGCTTTCAACCCGCATGGACAAAAAGAAGCGGCGTTCGTTCGCGGTTCTGGGATTAGGTAATTTTGGTCAGCATGTGGCGGAGGCCCTGATGCGCGCCCGCATGGAGGTTCTGGCCATTGACAGTAATTCCGAGAGAGTGGAAGAAATGTCCGAATTGGTGAATAACGCCGTGGCGGCGGATGTCACGGATGCCAAAGCTCTGCGGGCCGCCGGAGTGGACAGTGTTGACACCGCTATTGTCTCGATCGGGGAGAGCATAGAAGCCTCGGTCTTGTCGGTCATGATCCTGAAGGAGCTCGGCGTCTCCGAAGTCATTGCCAAGGCGGCCAACCTCCTGCATGCCAAGATACTGGATAAGGTCGGGGTTACCCGGGTGGTTTTTCCGGAGAGGGAAGCAGCCATAGATTTAGTGGGCGAATTGACCACCCGCAGCGTATTGAATTATTTTCAATTAGCCGAGGGCGTCTCAGTGGTGGAGGTGCCGGTGCCGGATGATATTGTAGGCAAGACCCTGCGCGAGACCGAACTGCGCGAAAAATACAATGTTAATGTTATCGCGCTCAAGCACCGCCGCCTGGAACTCGACAAAGAAGGCGTGGGGCACGAAACAGCTTATTACGATGTCCTGGTTACTCCGGACCACGAGGTCTGCAAAGATGACACCCTGGTTATCGTGGGCCGGGACGAGGATCTCAAAAAGCTCGAGCGTTTGCAGTGAAGCTTCCCGCCTTTTGCAAAAATCGTAATAGTATGATAAATGTATTTGCCGGGTGTTTTATGCAGGGGCGTTTAATTAAACGCCCCTGCGTCCCGCATGGGCAGCATAGTTGGCTTACAAGGGATGGGAATGTCGTCAAAAGGCATTTTCAGGCCAATTTCGTGAGTTTGTCATCCCGAGTGAAACGAGGGATCTCCAAGAACACGAATGATTAACCAGAGCGCTAGGAGATTCCTCGGCAGAGCCTCGGAAGGACAAGCGTTTTTAACACCTGCCTTAGCGTATCATCCCGGTGAAAACCGGGATCCAGATTAATTTGGACAGTACTGGGTCCAAATATTACAGTAAAAGTATAAGTCCACCCTCGCCGGGCTACTCGACCCGATTACGGGGTCGCGTAACAACACAAAAAAATATCGAATTTATGTGTTTTTTGTGTTGTAATAAGCATCATGGATAAAATAAAAATAGACAGCAAATATTTACCAGCCTTTGGACGCATGTTTTCTCCTGTGGTAATGGATAGTCTTGCTCAAAAAGGGATGTCCGGATATTTATCTGAGTTATGTGTAAACAGCGGCCTTCTCAAAGAGATGGATCTTTCAATGCCGCTAAAGGAATTTTTTGACCGGATTTACAATATCCTTTTTAAGAAATACCGAAATGAGTACATCTACAAAAATGTTATAGCTAGCAAAATATTACTTGGTAAACATTCGTTAAATACTTCGCATATGCTTACAGAATTTCGGGTGGGCAAATGTAAAGCTGATGTGGTACTGATAAATGGTACATCAACTGTATACGAAATAAAATCGGAATACGATTCTTTTGCTCGACTAAAAAAACAAATTAAGGCTTATTTCGAGATATTTGACCTTATCAATGTTGTTACATCCGAGAAACAAACAGCCAAATTGGATTCGATTCTTCCGGATGCTGCGGGAATTATGGTTCTTACAAACAGGAATACTATTAAAACAATTAAAGAAGCAAAATCAAATAAAATAAATATTAAACCAGACATATTATTTGATTCTTTAAAGAAAACGGAATATATGAAAGTTATTAAAGATTATTTTGATACTGTACCGGATGTTCCTAATACTCAAATTTATAAGGAGTGCAAAAAACTTTTCTGCGATATTTCACCGAAGATTACCCATGATTTAACTATGAAAGTTCTTAGAAAACGTAGCAACCCACAGGTATTGCAGGAATTTATTAAAAAAGCCCCGAGGTCATTATACGCTTATGCAATGAGTATTTGCAGTGAAAAGCCAAAGATGCAGGCGCTAATGGAGCGGCTAGAGTTAAGCGTTGAAAGGGTACTGATTCCAGGAGTAGTATAGGAGGGGCTATATGTATTACCCATATTTTCGAGGAAAGCAATTTGAGATGATATTGCTTCGGGATAATGCTGAGGTTTTTGCAGAAAGTGGTTTTCACCCAATTGTTGAACCGGTAAAGAATGATTTTTCGGCGTTGAAACGTACAATGCAGGTTATGAATAATAAAGGTGTTGGCTGTACTCTTATTGTAAATCCTCAGATAGGTCGGGAACCTGTCCCAGCTTCAAGCATCTTGGAGGAACTCATTAACGGTGCTTTTAAGGGATTCAAACACCTATCCATTGGTTATGTTCTTCATGCAAAATCAAAAATATCAGAGTTAGTAACCCTTTTAAGCAAATATCGAAATTCTTCTTTTTCCATTGTTCATTATGGTTATACCAATGGCAAAGAGCTTGCTGCTGCAATTAATAGGTTTGAAAACATTCGGACCCATATTTTTATTGAAGGATTTGCCGGAAGGCTATATCAAAAACCTTTGAAAAAGAAGGATATTAAGAGAGTTTTAATAAGGGATGGCTTTAAAGCACAGATGAAAAATGCAAACTATCCACCGACTGAGCATTTTTCTGATTTGCATATAACCTTTCCGGATGAAGGAATGGAGGGTTTCGGAGACTACTTAATTGTTGGAGATGAATACTCCGAAACGGGTGGGCCGGCCTATGCAGTCGCGATTCACTTAACATATCTCGATAGTGATGATGATATGTTTATTTATCACTTTGTTTCTGATCAAACAGATTCGCCGACTGATCCCGGAGGTAAATTTTTAGAGGCTCTTTTTAAATTGGTAAAAGAGATAAAGAAGCCAAATTCCTTAGTATTCAAATCTAAAGCTTGTAATGAATATCTTGATCTTTTCAAAAAGAAACATTATCCAGGATTAGGATATGTAAAAAAGTTGTCAATGCAACACCATGTTGAATTGATCGCAGACTATATAAAGCGTGCGGGATAGTATGAATTGCTGTCCAAGTTGCTTCTCTGACTCGTTTCTGAATTCCCATATCCTGGCAATGAGTAATAAAAAAGGGAAATGTTCGTTTTGTAATGCAAATAATGTGGCATTAATTCAGCCTGAGGCATTAACAGATTACTTTGACCCACTACTCGAGATATATAAAGAAGATATTAGGGGTCAGCCGCTTAATAAGCTAATACAAGCTGATTGGGCAATATTTGCATTGCCAATAGTTGATCAACAGCAGAGGCTTCTTAGTGCTATAACTCAGACTGCTAATCTTTCAAAAATAAGGTTTGCTCCAAAATATCCTCAAGACAATCACAATATAATAAAATGGCATTCGTTTGCTGGAGAATTAAAACATAAAAATAGATTTATTCCTAAAGGGGCTCCCGATAAAGATCTTTTTATTGAATTTGGTCCGCTTTTAGGTGTGATAATTAAAATGGGGACACAGAAATTTTATAGAGCTCGTATAAATGAAGAAGGAAAACAATTCAAGTTGAACGAAATGAATAAACCGCCAGTAAAAAAGGTGTTGAGTGGCAGGGCGAATCCATTAGGAATTTCATATCTCTATGTCGCTTCTACAGCAGAGACTGCAATTGCAGAGGTCCGTGGACATAAAGGTGAGGTTGTTACTGTGTTAGAGTTTACTGCGAAAAGGAAGCTCGAATTGTTTGACTTGCGGGATCCGAAGAATACGATTAGTCCGTTTGAACGGATAGATGAAATTGAATTCATATATAAACATATGCCCTATCTTACTTTATTGGGGAATGAGTTATCCAAGCCGGTTGTTCCTAGTAAAGCAAATCTCGAATATTTATCATCTCAGTATTTGTGTGAAATGATAAAACAGATAGGGTATCATGGAATTATTTATAAAAGCTCAATTGCAGACGGTAATAATTATGTGATATTTGCTGATGATAGATTGAGTAGAGGCTCAATAAGTCAATATCGTATTACTCAAATGAGTTTTGAATCCGAACTGATAGCATGAAATGATTGGGACGTTGTCCGAATGGCTGGCTAATAAGAAAGGGGGACGTGGTAAAAAACAAGATAACTGCTCTGATTTTTGTTAACTTATTATTTTAACCGCCCCCTCCTTTCAGTGATCGAGTGTCGTGTTTCTGAAATGTCACCCTGGCATGATTTTAGCCGGGGTCCAGAAAAGCATTGATTTTTACGGATGAATTTCCTGGATTCCGGCCTGTCCTGGATGATTTAGTCCAGGGCTTAAAGCATGCCGGAATGACAAAACTTGAATTTAAAGTACTTATGAAACACGACACTGGCTAAAAGTCAAATTTTCCGGCAGACTGCTATTATAACAACCATTTCCAGGCCGGCAAAACGTTTACTTTATACTTCTTCCGGTTTTTCTCTAGGGTTAGCGGAAGTTCATGGTCATCGGTTAAAATGAGACCGGATTTTAATTTATATGTCTCCATCGCTTCCAGCAAACCATCGAGCTCCCGTTGTTTTGTGCTTTCGTGGTCTATATTGGTCGTAACTTGAATCGCCCCGGTAATGCGGTTTTTTTCCTGCAGAATAAAATCGCACTCTTTTGTTCCTTGATGATAAAAAACAGCCTGGCCGCGGCGTTTCAGTTCAAGCCAGACTAAATTTTCCATCAGTCGGCCCTCGTCTTCAGAAAAACGAAAACCTATCTGCCTGGCCAGGGCATTATCAATAAAATACATCTTTTTATTTAAATACATTTGTTTTTTAACGGACGGGCTGTATTTGGGAAGTAAAAAGGTTAAATAAGAATCTTCTAAATAATTAAAATATTCTTTTATGGTAGTGGCGCTTCCCAGACCCAGCATTTTCCTGACGGAATTAAAACTCATTTCTTTGCCAATATTACTGGCTATAAAAAACACCAATTCTCTTAACGGTTTTTCATGGGACAAATTATGCCGGGCCAGAATATCCCGATACAGCACACCCTCGTAGAGCCACTTAAGATATTCCGGATTCCTGGTTTTTACAAAATCAGGGATTCCCCCATTCACCAGATAAGCATGAAAATGTTTTCGCAAATTGCTTCGGCCGGCAGTGCTTGAAATATAACCTGTATCATATTTGACTTTGCCCCATTTTAAATATTCTTTAAAAGAAAAAGGAAACAATTCCACATGGGAATAGCGGCCGGTCAGGCGGGTTCCCAGTTCGCGGCTGAGCATCGTAGCATTGGAGCCGGTAAGATATATTTTTTTGCCGTAATCGTGAAGTCTTCGTATAAAACGCTCCCAACCCGCGATGTTTTGAATTTCATCAAAGTAAAAAATATTCTGTTCTCCGTATAGTTCAATAAAAAGTTCATAAAGCGTCTGGAAATCATCAACCCTGAAATTCAGCAGCCGCTCGTCATCAAAGTTCATGTAATAATCCGCATACTTCTCTTTTTTTCTTATTTGTTGCAGCAGTATGGATTTTCCGCAACGGCGTATTCCGGTAATAATGATAATCTGGCGATTTTGACGCCCAGGCTGAATATCCGCAATGCGTTCCCGCGCAATATATTCATCCTTCCACACCAGTTGTTTTTGATCCTGAATGATTTGCAGTAGAAGAGATTTATTCATAATTCCACCGGCATAAAGATAATAGTAATATCCATTTACAATGGTAATTTACACCATATAATATCCATTGTCAATGGATATTATATGGGCCGGATGGGGTCGCGGGGGAAAATCTGGTTAATTTTATGGGAGACAGTGCCCAGGATTCCTACTGTCCGGTTTCTGGAGGCGTGGCGGGCGCAGGAGGAATCGGGATATTTAAAGGCAGGGTAAAACAAAAGACCACGCCCTGGTCATGTCCGGGGACCGGGGAGACCAGACTAATATTGCCTCCATGGGCCTCTACTGCCAGCTTGCAGAAAGTAAGACCAAGCCCGGTGCCGGAAAACTTTGTGCTCTGGCAATCTACCCGGCAGAATAAATCAAAAACACTCTGGTGGTATTTTTCAGGAATAGTCGGGCCCCAATTAGTGACTTTTATTTCCGCCAGGTTATTCATGACGGCAACTTCCAGCAGAATATCGCTCTGGCGGGGAGAATACTTAATGGCATTATTAAGCAGGTTGTTAAGCACCCGCTCAATCAGCTGACCATCCATCACCAGTTTCAATTCTGATGCCAAAGGGCTGAAGCAGAAAGAGAGTTGTTTAGAGGAAACGGTTTTAGCCATCATATCAACGCTTTTTCGGATTACGGAGATGAGATTCCAGCGATCCAGCTGAAGCTTGAACTCTTGGGATTGCATACGGCTGACAATCAGGATTTCCTCGATCATAGAAAGCAGGGTCAGGCCGTGAACCCGGGCGCTAACCAGCAATTCATGGAGCTGGGGCGGGAGATGGCCGGGGTTTTTATGAAATAAGTGCAAAGTGCCGAGAATGGCAGTCAGGGGATTTTTCATGTCGTGGACTATCATATGCATGAGAGCATCTTTAATTTCCGCTAGTTCCTGGAGTAATTGGGACTGTTTTTCCAGTTCAGTATAAGAAGATGCCAATTCCTGGGTTCTCTCCTTAACCTTGAGCTCAAGAGATTCATTAAGCGTGAGTAGTTCCAAGTTCTGCATCAGAGTGTCATCCGCTATATTGTCGGTTTCTTTTTTAGAAGAAATGAGCTCCGCTTTAAGATGACGGATACGGGCAGTATATTTTTGGAGGGCGGTTTGGAGAAGCAGGCCTGAATCTATATCATCAAGATTGGTTGAGCGCAAAATATCTTCAGCCGGTGGAGCCCCCAAGGATTGATTGACTAGATCCTGGGGCCAGGATTCACCGGATTCAGAGCCGTCGAAAAAAAGATGTTCCAGATTCATGGTGTCCGCTCCTTGTCTGACCGTAAATTGTCTAATCCTGCTGGAAGTATGGCCGCATAAGCCAACCGTGTATTTCTATCGGAATCGTTCCCTTGGTTCTCCTTTAAAGTATCGGGTCAGGGCGGCATTCTCTAAACCTTTGAAAATATTATAGTGAGATGTCAGGGATGAAGCGGCCGTACTAATTAAATATTGACGAATAAACATGTGCTTGTTATTATGCACGGAAATTTTAAACCGTTTGCAGCGGGTTGAATAAATACCAGTTGAGCAGGCATTTTACCTCTGAGTAAGTATTAACCAGCTGCTGCATTTCCGGCTGCTTCCACAGAGCATGCGGTTCTCGGCGTAAATTCCCAGAGTCGAAAATTTAAGTATTTGCCTGGCAGGCGAGGCGGATAATTCCTAAGCAAAGAGGTGTCAAAATGAGTATTGAAATGATGTTGTACTTAATTCCCGCGGCAGGTCTGCTGGCCCTGATCTATGCCTATTTTAAGGCCCGGCAGGTCAATGCCGCTGACCCGGGAACCAAGAAAATGATAGAGATCGGCGGATATATCCGCGAAGGCGCCATGGCCTTTCTGGGGCGCGAGTACCGGGTACTGGCTATATTTGTTGCGGTGGTTGCGATTTTATTGGCCGTGGCCAACGGCTGTATGTCAAATTCCAGCTGGATGGTGGGGCTTTCTTTTATGGTGGGCGCGGTTTGCTCGGCCCTGGCCGGATACTTCGGCATGCGCGTGGCCACTGCGGCTAACATTCGCACCACGGCCGCGGCCCGCAAGAGCTTGAACGCCGCTTTAAGCATAGCTTTCAGCGGCGGCGCGGTTATGGGCATGAGCGTGGTCGGTCTGGCTATTCTGGGGCTGGGCCTCTTGCTGCTTTTATATGCCAACCTCTGGAATTTCCAGGGGGCTGAGATTTCGATTGTGATTAATACTCTGGCCGGGTTCTCCTTGGGCGCTAGTTCCATCGCCCTCTTTGCGCGCGTGGGCGGCGGTATTTACACCAAGGCCGCGGACATAGGCGCGGACCTGGTCGGTAAGGTTGAGGCCGGCATCCCGGAGGATGATCCCCGCAACCCTGCGACCATAGCGGATAACGTGGGAGATAATGTCGGAGATGTGGCGGGAATGGGCGCGGACTTGTTCGAATCTTATGTGGGTTCGATTATCGGCGCCATGGTTTTAGGCGCGGTATGGGTGCCGGCGATTGCCGCCGTGCCGGGCGGGGAGGGCATGAAATACAACGCTGTTTTACTGCCTTTCATTATTGCGGCCGCGGGTATTGTGATCTCCATCATCGGAACTTTTTTCGTGCGGACCAAGGAAGGAGGCAATCCCCAAACTGCGCTTAACCTGGGAACTTTCCTGACGGCCGGCCTGATGGCGGTTCTGACCATCGTACTAATCAAGATTATGCTGCCGGCAAGTTTTATCCATCAAGGCATAACCTATTATTGGTGGGGAATCGCCCTGGCTACGGTAATCGGATTGATAGCGGGTCTCCTGATCGCCGCGGTAACCGAGTATTACACGGCTGAAAATCGCGGGCCGGCACAGAGCATTGCTAACGCTGCCAACACCGGGAGTGCGACTAATATTATCAAGGGACTGGCCGTGGGCATGTCCTCCACAGCGATACCAGTAATTGTGATCGCGGGCGCCATCATCTTTGCCTATCAATTCGCCGGGCTCTACGGGATTGCCATCGGAGCGCTGGGCATGCTTTCCACTACCGGCATCCAACTGGCTGTGGATGCCTATGGTCCCATTGCGGATAATGCCGGCGGGATCGCGGAGATGAGCGGGCTGCCCAAAGAGGTGCGGCAAAGAACAGACAAGCTCGATGCCGTGGGCAATACCACGGCCGCGATTGGAAAAGGATTTGCTATCGGCTCTGCGGCCTTAACCGCGCTGGCTCTTTTCGCGGCTTTTCGTACCCAGGTAAATCTGGATACAATAGATATTACCGATCCGGTAGTAATGGCCGGACTGTTTATCGGAGGCATGATGCCGTTTCTTTTCAGCTCCTACGCCATGAATGCCGTGGGCCGCGCGGCCCAGGCCATGATCGAGGAAGTGCGACGCCAATTCCGTGAGATTCCCGGCCTGATGCAAGGCAAAGCTAAGGCGGATTATGCCCGCTGCGTGGATATCTCCACAACGGCCGCCATCCGCGAGATGGTGATGCCCGGACTGCTCGCAGTAAGCGTGCCGGTGATTGTCGGGTTTATCAGCTTAAAGGCACTGGGCGGACTTTTGGCCGGAGTCACGGTCTCAGGCGTGCTCATGGCCCTGTTTATGGCCAATGCGGGCGGAGCCTGGGATAATGCCAAAAAGCACATTGAAGGCGGCGCGCACGGCGGCAAAGGCTCGGATGCGCATAAAGCGGCTGTGGTGGGGGACACCGTAGGGGATCCCTTTAAAGATACAGCCGGCCCGTCCCTGAATATTTTAATCAAGGTGATGTGCGTGGTCTCCCTGGTTTTGGCGCCAGTGCTGCTGAAGTGGGGAAATTTACTGTTTAGGTAAAATAACGGCTAGGAGTTTGAGCAATTAGTCGATTTTGTCATTCCGGCATGCTTAAAGCCGGAATCCAGAGGCTTTGATTTTAAAGGAATTAAAAGTCACTGGATACCCGCTTACTACATGCGGGTATGACAAAACCGACTAAATGCTCAGGCTCCTAGGAGCTTGTCGGACTTAACAACGTTGAAAAAGCTAATCTGCGTAT
>CBDUZI010000042.1:0-22141 GCA_965371665.1 uncultured bacterium | reverse complement strand
GGGGGAAGAGTGCTCAAAATCCGATTTTGTACTTAAGTCCGACAGGCTCCTAGCTAATTTCTGTTGAGAAAGTAAATTTTCCTAAGCTTGTCATTTCGAGGCGAAGCCGAGAAATCTCCACGAATTCTTTTTAAATAAGAGTCCCCTTGGAGATTCCTCGCTGCGCTCGGAATGACAAAGCGAGGTGACACCTTGCTGATAATAACGGACTTCATTTCACCTTCCGCCCGGACCAGATGCTCATTAAAATACCCAGCATACACATGGATGCGATTATGGAAGAACCGCCGTATGAAATAAACGGCAGGGTCATGCCGGTTACCGGCACAATCCCGGTCGCGACACCCAAATTTACTCCCACTTGAGTAAAAATAATTGTGGTCAATCCTACGGCTGTCAGACTTCCGGACATATCCCGGGCCGAGCGCGCCACCCGCAGAGACTGCAACAGCAGGATACTAAAAAGCATGACCAATATCAGCGACCCGAGAAAGCCCCATTCTTCGGCCATAACTGAAAAAATAAAATCCGTGTGGTGTTCGGGTAAAAACCTCAGCTGGCCCTGGGTTCCCGCCAGCCATCCTTTCCCCCACGCCGCTCCTGAACCAATAGCAATCTTGGATTGGATAACATTATAACCTGCTCCCAGCGAGTCCATGGAAGGAGTCAGGAAGACCCGCAATCGCTGGCGCTGATACTCTTTAAGCAGCAGCCAGATCAGCGGTGAGGCCAGTATTCCTGTCATGGCAATGCCCAGCAGCCGTTGCCAGGAAACTCCCACGATAAAAAGCATGGCAAAAGTCAGGGGAATAAAAACCAAGGCGGTCCCCAGATCGGGCTGCCTGAGTATCAAGCCCATAGGCAATCCGGCGAGTAAAAATGCTCCTAAAATCACTTTCCATCGCTTTATTTGTTCCTCACGGCCGGCCAGGTATTTTGCCAGCACCAGGGTGGTCGCTACCTTGGCAAACTCCGAAGGCTGAAATCCTATAGGCCCCAGCTGAATCCAGCGCTGGGAGCCTGATATTTGTTCCCCCAGGGCCAGCAGCACAGCCAGCAGCACTAAAATCATCCAATATACCGGATAGGCATAGCGTTGCAGCAGAGCATGGTAATTAAAGGAAGCAAAAAAAACCAGGCCTAAAGACCCGGCCGATATCCATAATATTTGTTTTAAATAGAGCTGGGATATTTCCGGTTTGGAAAAAGTAGCGGAGTAAACCATGGCCACGCCTATCAGGGCCAGGATCAGGGCTGGAAGCAGAATAGTCATATCCATTTCCCGAGCCAGCCGCAGGGAAGTAGAACGTCTACTCCGTCTCCACAGGTTCTTCCCTAAGTATGCCAAAATACGCCTCCATCATCTTCCGGGCTAAGGGCGCGGCTTTGGAGCCTCCGCCTCCCTCATTTTCAAGATATATTACCACCGCAATCTCAGGCTTTCCAGCCGGAGCATAGGCTGCAAATCCGGCATGATCCTCGCCATGCGGATTCTGGCAGGTAGCGGTTTTACCCGCTATTTTCATGCCCGGAATCCCGGCCTGGCGGCCCGTACCTCTGCGAGCATTGACAACCCCGCACAAGCTCTCTTGGATAATCTTCCAATGTTTGGGCTTGGCATTAACTTTATGCATGACTTCCGGTTCCACTTCATAAATCACCTGGCCGGACTTCGCTCTAACCTGCTTAAGCAGATGCGGCCGGTAAATCAGGCCCTGGTTTGCAACTGCGGCTATGGTATTCAACAAGTGGAGGGGAGTTCCCAAAATATAACCCTGCCCGATAGACATCATTACCGTATTGCCGGGAAACCAGGGCATATTCTGGGTCCGTTCTTTCCACTGGGCGCTGGGCACCAGCCCTGAGAGTTCATTGGGAACATCTATGCCGCTGGGACGACCATAACCAAATTCCCGGGCCCATTTCCCCAAGGTATCGACCTTGATTTTCAAACCAATATTATAATAATAAACATCACAGGATTCAACCAGCGAACGGCGGGCATTCACCAGTCCGTGGCCTGATTTTCTCCAACAACGATACGGCCAGGTGGAAATCCAAAACACTCCTTGACAATTAAAGCATTGGCCCGGAACTACCAGGTTTTCTTCCAGCGCTGCCAGCAGAGTAACGATCTTGAAAATTGATCCGGGTGGATAAAGTCCCTGAGTCGCGCGGTCAGTCAAGGGATAGTTGCGGTCACGGCACACTTTTTTCCATTCCGGTTCCTTGATCCCTCGGGCAAAAACATTAGAATTAAAGCCCGGCGCGGATGCCATTACCAGCATTTCTCCGGTGCGCACATCCTCCACCAGAATTACGCCTTTTTTTTTGCTTAAAAGGGTCTCGGCATACTCCTGAAGTTTTCGGTCCAGGGATAAAATCAGATTATGTCCGGCCCAGGGCGTTTCGCGCCCCAGAATGCCCATCTGGCGCCCCAAGGCATCAACTTCTATATGCAGCCATCCATTCCGCCCTTTTAAATAATGATCATAGACTTTTTCCACTCCCGCCTGGCCGATAATATCTCCGGACTGATATCCTTCCCTGATGGCCAATTCATTCTCGGATATTTCCCCGACATAGCCCAGGGCATGAAATCCCAGGCTGTCGAATTTATAATGGCGTTGCGATTCCGTCAGGACCACCACTCCGGGAAGCGCTAACCGGTGTTCCTCGATCATCGCAGCCGTATCCCGGTCAACATTACTTTTCAGCCGGAGCGCTTCAAAAAACCGCAGCTTGCGGCGCCGTAGCTTTTCCCTAATCGCTTCGGGATTAATCTCAATAAATTGCCGGAGCCGGGTAAATACCTGCTCCCGGGCCGGCGGATCTTTCGGCAAGCCCGCGGGAATCACGCAGACTGTAAAAGCCGGTACGTTTCCGACCAACAACTCATGATGCCGGTCATAAATAAGCCCCCGCTGAGCCTTAATCGGCACCAATCGCACCCGGTTCCTGGCTGACAGTTCGCCGAACCGTTTTCCCTGGTAAAGCTGGAGATAGGCTAATCGCATAATTATAAGGGATAAAACAATTACAATAAAGACGCCCAGATATTTTATTTTTTTTTGGAATTGTTCTTCCTTGCGTAAAACAAAATTATCCCAGAGCATTGTCCTTGGCTATCCCATTCGCCTTAAACGAGACCAACGCGCTCCCTGCTCTTTCCGGCCGGTTATTAAAAAGCGGTAAATATTCTCTCCCTTGATCCATCTGCGCCACCAGCTAAAAAGACCGGGCGCCAAGACCGCATGAAAAATGCTCATGCCGAAAGCCCGCAGAGCCCATTTTTCCAATCCAAAAGTCGTCGCCATAACCGTATTCATCCAGAAAAAAGCCAGGAATTGATGCAGCCACGTAAACATCACTACGATAAAAATCTGAGCCGCAACATTATCCTTGAAAAGCTTCCGGCGTGCCTGGCCGGCCAAGTATGCCAAGCCGATCAGGAGCACGGCATTTAATCCCAGGGGACCGCCGGCGGCTATATCCTGAAGCAAACCGGCCCCAAAAGCCGTCCAGATGCCCACGGTGGTAGAACGCTGCATGGCCAGAAAAACCACCAGTAAAAACACCAAATCCGGAGCTGCCTCCCCTATGGCCAGATAAGGCATCACTGTAGTTTGCAATATAACCATCAGCAGCGCCAACAGGGGAAGCAAACAGTGTTTCATGGCTTATTCCCCGCTCTTGAAAATAAGCAATCGATCCAGGGTTTTAAAATCCACTCGGGGCTTCACCTTGATATCCAGCATTAATCCGTTCTCTGAAGGTTTGATACTCACTATGTCGCCAATGGGCAGTCCGGAAGGAAACAAACTGCTTAAGCGTGAAGTAACCACCACATCACCCACCCGAATATCATCCTCGCTGGAAATATGCAGTAATTTCAACCACCCCTGGCCGGTCCCCTTAACCGTCCCGGTAATCCGGGAGCGTTCCACTAAACCGGCCACAGAACTCTGGTTGTCCAGGAGCAACATAATAACCGCGGAAGACTGATTAACCTGAATAACCCGTCCGGCTACGCCATACGAAGTAATTACTCCCGAGCCGGTCTTAACCTGATCCGCTGCGCCTCGATCCAAAACCAGCCGTTCCAACCAACTGGCCGGATCGCGGGCTATGACTTCGGCCGGGATAAAATTTCCGGGCTGCCGGGGTTTATACTCCATTTCCCGCCGTAAAACCAGATTTTCCCGAGCCTGCTCCCGTAGCAAAATATTTTCCAGATTCAATTTTTCAACCCGGTGCGTAAGCTGGACATTTTCTTCTTGTATGCGGCTGATGGAAGCTATCAGAGAAATGAAATTCGTACTGCGTTTAGCCATCGCAGCAGAAATTTTCTGGAAGGGGACGACTACCCAGGAAATACTCTGGTATAAACCCCGGCTGACTATACCCGGTTCATGCCGAGACGCTAACATTCCAAGTGAAACAATGATCAGCAGTAAAAAGACGATTTCCCGCCGCCATTTCCATAAAAAATCAGGCATACCGGCCTCCCGTGCGGAAGCCTCGCTGGTGCAAAATTAAAAATAATCCTTCTCGCCCACCACGACTTTTTTAAGCACCTCAATGCTTTCTTCCAGAACCTTTCCCGAACCCAAGACAACACAAGTGGTCGGATCTTCCGCCCGGTTAACGGGCACGCCGGTCGCTTCGCGAAGCCGAATATCCATCCCCCGCAATAGCGAGGTCCCGCCCGCCATAATAATACCACGGTCGACTATATCCGCCGCGAGTTCCGGTGGTGTGCGTTCCAGCGTCATCTTAATCGTCTCGACAATAGCCGAAATCGGTTCTTCCAGCGAGCCCCGAATCTCTTCCGAAGTAATCTCCAAGGTCTTGGGCAGCCCTGTCACCAGGTCGCGTCCCTTGACCTCCATTTCCATTTCCTGCTTAAGCGGATAGGCCGAGCCCATCTTTATTTTGACTGCTTCCGCCGTACGCTCGCCGATTAACACATTATAGGCGCGCTTAATATAGTTGATAATGGCCTCATCCAGCTCATCGCCGCCTACCCGCAGGGAACGTCCATACACGATTCCTCCCAGCGAAATCACCGCCACTTCCGTAGTTCCGCCGCCAATATCCACAATCATATTACCGGAGGGCTCATCAATCGGAAGTCCGGCGCCGATCGCGGCTGCCATGGGCTCCTCTATCAGAAAAACATCCCGGGCGCCGGCCTGCTCGGCCGAATCCCGTACCGCCCGCTTCTCTACCTCGGTCACGCCCGAAGGAATACAGATAATAATGCGCGGTTTGACCATGGCGCGGCGGTTATGCACCTTGGTAATAAAGTGCCGCAGCATGCGCTCCGTAACCTCAAAGTCTGCGATAACGCCGTCACGCATCGGCCGGATGGCGACAATGTTCCCGGGGGTACGGCCCAGCATGGCCTTGGCCTCGTTACCTACAGCCAAAACATTATCCGTCCCCTTTTGAACCGCTACGATAGAGGGTTCACGTAAAACAATACCCTCACCCTTTACATAAACCAGGGTCGTGGCCGTACCCAGATCAATGGCCATATCATTGGAAAATAAGCCCATTAAAAAGTCGAAAATCATTTTGCCTTCCTCTTCGCAACTTTAACTTTTAAAGCCCGAGTTTTGTTTTTAGAAGCGTTGGTCCCGGTCTTGGGGCCGGTTTTAACCGACGAGACGGACTTGCGGGCCTTAGCTGCCGGGATTGGTTGAGGACTTTCTCCCCAGCCGGCAACGTCTCTTCCGGCCTGGGGTTTTACCGGCGCCAGCCGCAACTTGAGCTTCCGGCATTGGGAAACACCCTTCCTTATTAAATCGCCTGGATCCATATCCGCCCATTCGGCCAAGGCCATGGCGAAAACCAGAAATAAAACCAAGGCCACTGCTAAAAATCCCAGTAACAACCCCACTGCATCGACCTCCAAAAATTTTGGGCAATTATACCAGCGACCTTTGAACACCGCAACTGTTTTCTGTATTTTACATCTTTTTAACCCTAACTCCTATATAGAAATGCTACGAAACGATAATATCCAAGAAATATAGTATTTTAAATATAGTATTTTTCTAAAAGAAAGGTCTTCCCCCCAAGAGTGAAAAATTAGTCGGAATAGAAGTATGCTTGTCTAAAAATCCAAAATATCTGTTTTTAGGATTTTGTTGTCCACCCCAACATGGCGCCCTTTTTTAAGCCATCCGGCGCCGGAGGTTTCTCTAAGATGATACCAAATTACGGGAAACAGTATAATGATTTTTTATTTAGGAGTTGGGGACCCGCCTTTCCGCTTGTCAAAACCAGCAATGTTTGAGAAAATTAAAAACTACCAACATCGTTCGCCATTCACCATTCAGTACTTTCGGAGGGGAATTTTATGACTCGCAAAATTTTACTCGTTTCTGTTTTATTCCTGGGCTTCGGCTTTTTCGCCCTCGCGGCCCAGGCTGCGACATTCACTGTCACCAGTAATCTGGATTCCGGTCCCAACACCTTGCGGGACGCAATTCTACTGGCCAACAGCAATGGCAATCCTACTGTGCGGGATACTATTGATTTCAACCTGCCTTTTCCCGGCAATGTGATTGTATTGTTTTCTGGTTTGCCGACTATTGTGGAAAATGTACTAATCACTGGTACGAACACCGGAAATTTCGTGAAGCTTGTGGGCGGCGGATCCATGGCCTTTAGCGGGATCACGATTAATGATCCGACCAACAGCCAGATTACAATTACGGACCTGAGTTTGGTGGCCTTTAATACCGCGATTTCCGTGCAATCCAGCAATGTTATTATCTACCATTGTTGGTTTGGTACAGATTGGGCGGATGATATTTCAGCCGGGCAGAACAGTTATGGTATTTATGATGTAGGGACCAATCTGGCAACCTACGGAGGTTCCGGCCCCTCGTTTCGTAATGTTATTGTGCAAAGCTCCATGGCCGGTATTTATTTAAATGGCAGCACCAATACTCGTATTTGGGGCAGCTATATTGGTGTGAACAATGCGGGAAATGCTGTGTTGGGCACACAGACCACGGGTATTGTGCTGCATGATACCACGGCTGTGACTGTAGGCGGCAGCAGTTTAGGTGGCAATGTGATTTCCGGAAATATTAATGGTATCATTTTAGAAGGCACTGCGTGCGCCAATAATACAGTCTCAGGCAATATCATTGGACTTTCTTTTGATCAATCCTCGGCTATAGCGAATACGGAAATTGGTGTGCATCTGTACAATGGAGCCAATAATAATTTTATCGGCACTACCAGTGCCAGTGCTTACAACGTAATTTCCGGCAATGGAACCGGCGTTGGGACTAATGCCGGTATTTTTATAAGCGGGTCTCCGGTTCCTTTTGGAAATTTTATTCAAAACAATTATATTGGCTTAAATACCTCCAATACCGCGTTTTCCAATCAAAAGGGTATTTATATTCTGAATGGTGTTGGTAATTTGATCGGCGGATTCCGTGATGCGAACATGGGCAATGTGATATCCGGCAATACGGATGGAACCATAAATTCAGGCGGTATTGTATGTAATGATGAGGGTAATACTATTAGCGGTAATTATATTGGCACGGATGATACTGGCGTCAGCGCGGTTCCCAATTATATTGGAATCAGAATAGGCGCTGACGGCAATATGGTTGGTGTGACTGATACATCCAAGGATACCCAAAGAAATGTGATTAGTGGTAATGCCTCTCATGGGTTGTCTATAAACGATGCGGTGGGTACCAACATTGGGGGGAATTTCATTGGTCTGACATCCGATGGCACGACCGGCTTGGCTAATGGAGATGATGCTGTGCATCTCAGCGGGACGGCAACGCGGACTTTGATTGGCGGGTATCACGATAATTTGCGTAATGTAATCGCAGGGAGTAGCGGGAACGATTTTGCCATTGTTTGCGACAGTTCCAGCAATAATATGATTGTAAATAATTATATCAATTGTAATGCCGCTGGAACCGTATCGGATGCGACCTTTCAAAACCAGGAATCCCTGCGCATGAGCAATTTGGCCGGCGTGAATCCAGCCTATGGCAATTATGTGGCAAACAATTACCTGTGTACTGAGGTTGCTCTAGAGGACGCGCATGGTAATACCTTTGTGAGTAATGCCTTTGGTGTGCTACCCAACGGAACCTCAGTGAGTTTTTCATCCCCGTATCCGGAAGGTATTAATATGTGGAATGGATCAGCAGGGAATATGATCGGGTTGCCGGGCGGGCAGGGAAATTTATTTGCAGCTCAATATTTGAACAGTGGTGTGCGTATTAATGGCGGTACCTGTCTGTCCAATGGCATATACGGAAATACCATAACCTCCTTTAGTCTGCTGCCAATCAATTTGTTAAACGGTGCCAATCTTGGTTATGCGGCTCCGGTAATTTCCGCGGCCACGGCAGCCTCTGGTGTGACCCTTACCGCCAATGCGTCCACGGATTATGTGGAAGTGTTTATTGCCGGCCGGGATAGTGGCGATAATCCCGAGGGTAGTTTGCAGTACTTGGGTATTGCCGCCAACCTTTCAGGCAATACTTTCTGGTTCCAACCCGGTGGCTATGTTTTAGGAGACTGGATTACAGCAACCTGTTCAAATACCAGCAACAATACCTCGATGTATTCTGCCGCCTATCAGGTCAGTGCGCCACCCACTGCCACACCAACCATGACACCTACTTATACGTACACACCAACAGCAACACCAACCTCGACTGGCACGCCGACATTTACCGCCACGGCAACCCCTACACCCACTTTCACAGTAACTGACACCCCGCCGGGAACGTACACCGAAACCCCGACCATAACCAATACCCCAACCAGCACCCCCACGCTGACCGAGACGCCGGTATTATCGCCCACGCCCACGGCCACAATTTCGCCCACAGCCACAATTTCGCCGACCATTACCGTCACCGCAACGCAATCACCTGTTTTGTCCGCCACGCCCACCCATACGCCGACCGCGGACGCCACGGACACGCCCGAACCCGCGCCCGGGTATGACGTGGGCGGGAAGATTGCGATTCCTTACCCCAACCCGGCCCAGGACACCATGCGCTTTATCATGAACCTGGAAAGCGACGTTCTTGTGAAAATCAAGATCTTCAACCTGGGCGGAGAAATGGCGGCCGAACTGGAACAACAATTCGCGGCCGGCTTGGGCTGGATCATGACCTGGGATTGCGCGGATGTGGCGCCCGGCGTGTATTTGGCCGTGGTGTTCCACAACGGAGAAAAAATGGATACCGTAAAGATAGCGATTAATAAATAGAGTATAACCCATTAGTCCGGGGTAAAGACTTTGGGGACGTTGATTCTACGGATACTTTGTTTTTATTTCTAATGTCAACTCCGGTTTTAATAAACACTTTTAGTTATGCATCCGTAGAATCAACGTCCCCTATTCCTGCAGTATAATAACTAGTTTCTGTTGCGGAAAGCCTGTTTTAGCAGTGAGGAATCTTTAAGAAAGCAGTCCATTTAAAGGGTTTTTAAAGATTTCTCGGCACCGCCTCGAAATGACAAACTGAAAAAAACACGCTTCCGCAACAAGAACTAACTACAGAGACTGGTGTTGAGAATGAGTAACAATATTACGAGCGTTGTTCAAGATTTAATCCATACAAATATGCGAGTGTTTTATGCCGTTGCTCAAGAATCTCTAGAGGAAATGAGGTTTCATACAAAAAAATATTCCAGGCCTAAGCCGAATGGCGAGCTGGGTATGATTAATGTCCTTGATCCCAAACAGAAGGGATTTAAAAAAGCCATGATAACGATTGTGTTTTGTGGCATATGTCTTGATGCTTTATTGCATTTACAAATTGGAACCCGCTTGGGTGTTGATGAATGTAGAAGAACAGATCACAAAACATATGAAGATAAACTTAAGCTTCTTGGATGCGAAAAAAAGGCACTTCTAGATGCGTGCAGTCAATTTAGAGAATCGCGGAGAAAGATCGTTCACGAAAAGGCTCATATTGACAATGGTAAATTTAAGATAGCTCAACGCGAAGCTGAAAAATCTATGGCAACCTTGGATTCTGTTTGTCAGTTCCTGAAAGTTAGCTTGGGCCAGTGAAAAAGTGGCACAAAATCTCAGTGGATGGCACCTTTCACCGGAGAGAGTGCGTCCTATTTGTTGGTCACTGTCACATACACATCAAACGGGTCCGGGGTGTATGCACCATCATTCTGCCAGTAGATCGTGATTCCACCCGTATAAATCCCAAAGTGGTAATAAGTACTGTTTCCGTTCGTGCGCCTTGTTGAACATCTTTTTCGATCAATTCAGTAAAGCCTTTGGGGATATAAAAACTTTTGGAACGTTGATTCTACGGATGCTTTGTTTTTATTTCTAATGTCAACTCCGGTTTTAATAAACACTTTTAGTTATGCATCCGTAGAATCAACGTCCCCTATTCCTGTGGAACTGGAAAAACCGCGGCTGCTCACGGGAATTAGTAAGGTAATTTTTTATTTAGGAGTTGGGGTTTTTAAATAATTTATTTGCACCCTTAATATGTTTTGTTATAATGACCGTTCGCTTTCGGGTTTTGAATATTCAGGCGCTTAAGCAATTAGTCGAATTTCCAGGTTGTCATTCCCGAATGCTCTTAAGATGAGTGTCAATATTGTATTCCGCTCATCTCCATACTTGATCGGGAATCCAGCGGCTTTGATTTCAAAGGAATTAATTGCAGGGGCGGGTTTAAAACCCGCCCCTACGGGAATATAAATATCATGCGGGTATGACAAAATCGACTAAATGCAATTGCTCAAACTCCTAGGAGCCTGAGCAATTAGTCGGTTTTTTTGGTTGTCATTCCCGAATGCACTTATCGGGAATCCAGAGGCTTTGATTTTAAAGGAATTAAAAGTCCCTGGATTCCGGCTTTCGCCGGAATGACGGCAAAACAACCGATTATCAGACTAAATGCTCAAGCTCCTAGGAGCCTGTCGGACTTAGGCACAAAAGCGAATTTTGAGCACTCTTCCCCCTTTAAAAAAGGGGGAGAATGACTAAAGTCCGACAGGCTCCTAGAATGTCATTCCGAGCGAAGCGAGGAATCTCCTTGAAAACCAGGGATTTTAGAGATTCCTCGCTTCGCTCGGAATGACATTTTGAAAGAAAAAGCTTACGGGAGACATTCCCATAATTATAATCAAGAAAGGAAACTATCTGCCGTTATGATGAAGAATATGCGAAAACACATGAGATTCATTCTTTGGTTTGTGGTGGCGGCTTTTGTCGGCACCATTTTCTTTGTATGGGGAATGGACATGGGACGGCGCGGGGACGTCATGAAGCTGCAGTCCGCTGCCGTGGTCAATGACCAGGCTATTTCTTACCAAGCCTTCGGACAGCTCTGGGACGAACGCTATCGCCTCTATTTCGGGAATTCCGAAGAAGAACCGGATCCGCAGAAAATCCAGCGCCAACGCCGCGAGTTGATGGCCGGCTTAATTGATAAGCTTCTTCTGCAACAGGAGTCTCAAAAATTGAAATTCCAAGTATTTCCAGAGGAATTAGCCATGCGGATCGCCTCGCTCCCCGCCTTCCAACACCAGGGACAATTTTCCCAGGAAAAATATCTATCCGTTCTTGAATATCATCGGCTGTCTCCCGGAGAATTCGAGGTCGAACAGAGAAACGCCATCGCGATCATTAAAATGAGGCAATTTCTCCGGGATTCTGTGGTCGTAACCGAGTCTGCGGTGCGTAATTATTTTCTGGCCCGTTCCCGGAAATTGAAACTTCGCCTGGTGGTTTTTAACTGGAAAGCCGGCTTGGATAAAATAAAAATTCCTGAGTCCGAGTTGAAAAATCATTACGAGGAGCATCAGTCTTCTTTTGATAAGCCGGCGGAAGTACGGGCTTCCCATATCCTGGTTTCCGCGGGGGAACAGGCTACGGAAGAAGAAAAGCTGACGGCAAAAATCAAACTTGAAAACCTTAAGCATGACATTCTCCAGGGAGCCGATTTCGCTGAAATTGCCAGAGAGCATTCTGATGACCCGGGAAGCAAGGAAAAAGGCGGCGACTTGGGCTTCTTTGCGAGGGGAACCATGGTTCCGGCCTTTGAGGAAGCGGCCTTTAAATTAAAGCCCGGTATGCTTTCCGACCCTGTGGAAACACCCTTCGGCTACCATCTAATCAAAGGAGTTGACCGTCATGAAGAGAAAAAATCCACTTATGCCGGAGTCCGGAAAGACATCCTAAAACTGTTCAAAGAGAAGAAGGCCAAGCAAGCCACGCAAAAAGCCGTCCTCTCCTTTCAGGACCGGCTGCAAAAAACCAACAGTCTGAGCCAGGCCGCCGCGGGAGCCCGACTCAAGCTGATTACCACGCCCTGGCTCCTGGAAGACAATTCCATCCCCGGGGTTGCGCAGAGCGATGATCTGCTCGACCAGGCCTTTAATCTTCCCCTGGCCAGACCAAGTTCAGGTATTACTTGCGGCGAGTTGATTTGTTTCGTGGAAGCGGCGGAAGAAAAACACCGGCCTTTTAACGACAAGCTTTACCAACTGGAGTGGGAAACGGCCATGGCAAATCTAACCGCCCTGCGGGCCGAGGAAATGGAACGGGATTGGCTGCAATGGGCGCGTCAGCATGCGAAAATCACTAATAATATACTTACCGAGGAGAACGATCAGAAAACTCCGGACTCCGGGGAAACAGATATGGGCCGCGATTAGACTTCAGGATTCAACTTCACGGCTTTTAGCCATTTGCATCAAGGCCTGGGCCGATGTAATCTCGGTATAGGCCACGTTCATAATAGCGGGCACATATTCATCTATGGTAAAAAGATTTCTGAAAAACATTATTTCCAGCATCAAGGGAGTTAATACTCCTCCCCTGGCGTCTATCGTATCCTTATAGCGAATTTCAGCATCCCGGGAATCCATCTCAAAATTTTCGGCATATAATTGATAATTGACGCGGTTTAAAAACTCGATCACTTTCGGCATTTCAATTAACAATTCTTCAGCAATGCTGTCTGGCTTGACGTCCACAAGCAATGCATGGCCGGCAACATCAAAAACCGGGGCGATACGATTATTCCTTTTTAATCCAAAGAACATGTCCCAGTGGGGCAACTTGATTCGGAAGATCCTGTTTTGCCTCTGGTAGTTCCTATGCTAAACGAGCTAAATACTTTTTCTATATTCTTGCTTTTACACTTCTGACATTTCAATTCTGTTTTTTCAGAAATAACCCCTATCAATAATTCGAATCTTTCACCGCAATCTTTGCATATATAAGTATAAATGGGCATCATTCTTCATCCTTTCATTTAAAATTTATTCAAACGATCAAAAACACAATTCAACTTTGCGGGCAATTTCATATCGTAAGTCCTCTATCACTTTAATCATTTTTCTTTTCTCTCCGCTGCCAAAGATAGTGGTTCAGCAAATACTTCCTTCAGTATACTGGTTATCTGTTGCTCGCTTTGAATACTGGTGGTCGCTTTAACAACTTTGCCGTTTTTAAAATATACAGTAAAAGGCAGGCCCATAAAATACTCGCATTCCGGAAGATTTTTAATACAGTCAGCAGCCGGAATATCAAAATCCATGTCCGCCATCTTAATATGTGTATATTCCTTTTCCGATTTTTCCATTACTCTATAAACCGGAATACACATCGGCCCCATTCTTCCGCAACAAATCATTACACTTTTGTTGGTTTTCAATAAATTGTCAGTTTCTTCAATGCTTTCTAAATGCTTAAGTTTGGTATTCAACATTTGTGTTTCCTCCAGTTTTTTTATATTACTTTGCTGAAATAAAAACAAACCGACATTAGTCCGAATTTTATTGGTATTCTAAAACAAGCCCTGAACCTACCTCCTGAATAGTAAAATATTTTCCAAGTTCTATTTTCGCCTTAAGATCTGTGCAATGACAGGGGTGAAATTCTGCAATCTTGCAGTCTTTAAGATATTTAACGGTCCTTTGCAATACTTTTATTTTGGTATTTAAAAGATGAAACCCTCCAATAATATCCAATATTTTATCCATATTGCAAACTTTTTTGGCGTATTCAATTGTATTTGCAATACCGGAATGTGCGCATCCGGTAATAACGACTAATCCATTTTTTGATTTATAGGCCAATGCGCTGTCATCCATCAAATAATCAGAATATTTCCTGTTGTTTTTTATCACCATACCAAGCGGCTGCTTTGCTTCATACTCATTTACCCTGGGAATCTGGCCCAAAAAGCATAGATTTTCAGTCAACCACAATGGTTTTTTCGATAATTTCAAATTAAAATATTTTCGCATTTCCTCTTTTCTTTTTCGGGTCCCTATATCACCAAAGCCCTCATGAATTTTCTTATTGAAAGCCAGCGGATGAGCCACCAATTCAACACTTTTGGATCTTTTACCGGCAAAATGAATATATGGCTCTATGCCGCCGGTATGGTCAAAATGGCCATGGGATAAAACAATATAGTCGGCTTTTTTTAAATCTAAATTTAATATCCTTGCATTTTTTATAAATACATCCGAATACCCGACATCAAAAAGTATTCTTTTGTTACTGTCTTCAATCCAATAAGAAACCGCCGGTTCGGCAAAATAATATCGGTCGATTATCGTATTATTATCCACTAAAACTGTCAGTTTCATAATTTCACCATCTTTTAAATCTCCAACTCTCGTGATTTATTTCCTATTATGTATCCGGATTCAATCCAGGTGATTATCCTTTTAAGGTCACAAGCTCTTCCAGCGTTTTTTCGGCAACAAGTTTTTCTCTTTTAAAGTGTTTCAACATTCTCTCCAAACATTTGTTTCTCTCAACCTCCCCGCCAAGATGCTTGCCGCAAGCGTCCATACATTCTCTGGTCATTTCCAGATTTCTCTTAATATCCCCGGGGGTTCTCTCCGCGTCATGCCTTACCGCCTCTGCCGGGCACACGTCATGGCAGGTGCCGCAGCGGATGCATCCGTCCATGTTGATTTCAGCCTTTTTATTTTCCATGGCTATAGTCCCCACAGGACACCTCGCGACACAAATCCCGCAACCACTGCATTTTCCCACATCAATCCAGGGCATTGCAAACCTCCTCATAATATAATAATTGTATATTTTGTGACCAAATCATTGTCATCCGTCAGCCTTGGTTCTGTTCAATAAATTGTCTTTCACTTTAATTTTTTCTGCACAGTATTTATCTTGGCTTTTATCGTTAACTTCTTATCTATTCTGTCATCAATCTTAATTGTTGTTACCACCCTTTTAATATTCCCACGTAATACAGCCTTGTGCATTTCACCCGCAATATTTAACAATTTCGCCGTTGAATCCGCCTCAATTATTGTTCCCATAGCGGTCAAGGTGTATTTGATATTTTTTTGCCTTTTTATCGTTTTAATGCAAGCTGCCACATAATCACTGACCGAAGGCGTTTCAGTTCCCAAAGGAACAACGCTGATCTCCATAAGCGGCATTTGAATTATCTCCTTTCTATCCGATTTTCTTGTTCGCCTTCGGCCGCAAGCTTTGTCTCACAGCTTCTCGCGCCAAATACAACCGTTCCCAACCTCACCATATTCGCGCCTTCTTCAATGGCAATCTTGTAGGAATTGGACATGCCCATGGAAAGATATTTTAAATCAACATTGGGAATGTTCGCTTTTTTCAACTGTTCGTAATACGTTTTTATTTTTTTGAAAAAGGGCCTCACCTTTTCCGGATCCCCCATTCTCGGCCCCATGGTCATCAACCCCTCCAACCTCAAGCAATCCAGTCTTGCGATATATCCGGCCAATTCTTCAATTACGGCATAGTTCGGTTCAACCCCTGATTTGGTATACTCACTGCCGATATTCACCTCAATATATACCGCGACCTTTGTTTGCATGGACCGCGCCCTTTTATTGATCTCATCCGCGAGTTCGGCCGAATCAACGGTTTGTATACAATCAAATATTTTCAATGCCTTGTTGATCTTGTTTTTCTGCAAAGTCCCGATAAAATGCCATTTGACCTTGCCGGCCTTTTCGCCCAGCTGTTCATGCATTTTTTCCGCTTCCTGCACATAATTCTCCCCGATAATGCCCGCTCCGGCCGCAAGGGCTTCGCCGATCTCCTCCGCGCCCTTCATTTTCGCGGCCAAAACAATATTAACGTTATCCGGAATTTCCCTTCTAATCTTTAAATAATTTTCCCTGATACTCATGATTGCCCCGTTCGTCTTTCTTATTGGATCAAACAACATGCCAGACACTGAATGTTTGACAGGTCTTTTTTTTATCTGCTGATCCACCGCGCTCCCAACGGCCTTATTGGGCGGCAGAGTCCTCGTCATTATTTTGTTTATTTTCGCAGATTATTTTTATCCCTTTTTTCCTCAGTTCTTGTGTTTTCTTCCTGGAACACTCTTGGCATAAATATTTCGGTTCTGCCTGCCTTTGGTCATAACCAGGAGACAGTACCAGCCTCCACAAAGTCGTCTCTTTTCCGCATTGATCACACCTGCCGCTTTCTTTAAAATGCCACATCTCAATTGCCTTGGAAGTAAATATAAATTTGTCCACATAATAAAAAATGCTTCCTCCAATCAAATTGGCAGCCATGGTTTGCCACAAACCCACGCCTAAGCTTTTCACCACTATCCAAAGTATGGGAGTGCTTAACTGCCATCTAATTAAATAAAATATGAATTTCCGCATAATTCACAATCCTGTTTATTTTAACCAAATGTCTTATTCAACTCTCGTCAATGATAAAATACCGGATTTTTAAGACATTGGCGATGTCTTTCAAGTCGATTTTTTCAAATCGGTTCCCTACTCTCTCGCCATCTTTGTTCCACATTTCGTACAATTAACCGAATAGCACGGTACACCCCTCTGATGAATTATCCTGGCTCCACATTTCGGACAAATACATTTTCCTCCTAATCCTGCTCCCTGACGGGTCCCGCCCATTAATCCGCGGCCTCCGCCCCGACCCGGATCCAGGGGGTCGTTCCTGCCAGATTCTACAGCAATTCCCACATTCTTTATCCGTGGCATGGACAATGCCTGGGTTGGACATTCACCGATACACGCGCCGCATTCCATACATTTGTCACTTATCCAAGCTTTTCCTTGTTTAATTTCCACAGCATCCACGGGACAAACCCCAGCGCATGCTCCACAACCATTGCATCTGTTTTTATTTACAATAACCGCCATTTTTCTTCCTTTCCCTTTTGTACAAAACACTCTTTTTCTAATGCACACTTTCTATTGAGGATGCATCCCCAAACCACGCTGACCCTCTGCCATTCGCGTCTTTGTTAATGACAACCATTTTCATTTAAAAATTAAAAAATATCACTTCACTCCATTTTTACAACTCTGGCACAATCCGCAAAATTGAAGAAAGTAACTTGATATTTTAAACTTATATTTTTTAGCAAGTCCTTTTTCGATTTTCAATAAAAGTTTGTTCTCCTCATTAATATAATCCGTATAATCAATCACCTTAAGACACTTTAGGCAGACCAAATGATGATGATTCCGCGCACTACAATCCCCCATGGTCAATTCATATCTTGCCCGTTTGTCTCCAAAATCACATTTCGAAATAAGACTCATGCATATTAATAAATTTAAAGTCCGATATATGGTAGTGAGCCCAATTTTCGTATATCCTTTGTGAACAGCAATATATATTTCTTCCGCACTTAGGTGTTTAGCTGTTTTATTCATCACCTCCAAGACAAGCCGTCGTGGTTTGGTTAATTTATAACAACTTTTTTTAAATTTCTCTTCCCAACATTTGTAACCGCATCGACTCTTCTTTAGCATAATATTTTATTCTCATCCGTATTTATTTAACTGACAATGGTTATCCTTGTCAGTTGATAAGAAATTATTTTTGAAGAATAGTGTAACAAAGACTGGAATAGTATGTCAACGGCAAAAAAATCAGTCCGAGGATGCGCGTTGACTCATATTAAAGGTAACCCGAGCGAACAAAAAACTAATCGTTGACTCATAATAATGGCAACCCAAAACTTAAGCAATTAGTCTGCTTCTTTATGTTGTCATTCCCGAATGATCTTATCGGGAATCCAGAGGCTTTGATTTTAAAGGAATAAAAAGCCACTGGATTCCGGCTAAAAGCATACCGGAATGACAAAACACACTAAATGCTCAAGCTCCTAAGAACTTGCCGGACTTCAGGATTCAACTTCACGGCTTTTTGCCATTTGCATCAAGGCCTGGGCCGATGTAATCTCGGTATAGGCCACGTTCATAATAGCGGGCACATATTCATCTATGGTAAAAAGATTTCTGAAAAACATTATTTCCAGCATCAAGGGAGTTAATACTCCTCCCCTGGCGTCTATCGTATCCTTATAGCGAATTTCAGCATCCCGGCAATCCATCTCAAAATTTCCGGCATATAATTGATAATTGACGCGGTTTAAAAACTCGATCATTTTCGGCACTTTGGCAATCGGAATCTTAGAACCCAGAACCACAAAAAACGTAACCCCATCCGGCTCATCCACTTGAGCGATACACTGGAAAACCCCATTCGTGCCCCGGATTTCAGAAAGAAAGGCCGTGCTGTCTTCCGATTTCTCAAAAATCCATTCGTGCTTATGAAAAAAGTCGATTACCATATCCGAAATACTGGCATGCTCCACGGCCGGATTAATCATGTCCAAGGGTGATGCCACCTGGAATGAAACGTCCTGGACCCGGTTGAGCGGCGGCGGCATGGGAGCTTGTCCGGCCGGGGAGGCCGGCTTGGCTTCCGCCTTTACCAGAAGTAAAAATCCGAGCCAGAACATCAAACCCGAGATAAACGCGGAGAAAATCCAGACCGGCGGATGCCCGGATTTGACGGCCTGCAGAAATGCCGGCATACCATTCTCGAACAACTTAATTACGCCCGGCCCAACGCTTATAACTAAAAATAACAACGAGCCGATAAATAAAAATAATATCAGGCCGTATTGCCCTGCCTGGTAAAACCGGCCGGAATTACTCCGGTCGGCAGACCGCTTCCCGGTCTGACCCGAGGTTGATGAACCTTTCCCGTTATTTGCCATGCCTTATCCTCCACATGCCGGCGTTTAAACCACCGGCAGGGGAATCTTAACAGAGTTTAAATTTAAACGTCAATGAGAAAGTTAATGAAAAGGCAACATGTCGGTTACGGTTTGCACCCGGGCCGAGTTAACGAATTTAAAATCTAGTGAATAACTTCCCATATCTTAGGATCCTCCAAGCCCATCCGCCAGATAAATATACCGCCTAATCCCGAGGATTTCACCCAAGCCATTGTCGCGGCCAGGCTTTTATGATCACCATACCAGACCTGGTGTTTTTGGCCGGCCGCAGTATAAGAAAAATGAGCAAACGGCCCGACTTTGAATCCGCCTACGGCCCGGGATTGATACTGGATTACGGCTCCCTTTTGGGCCGCCAGGGCCTGTAATTCCCAGGCTCCGGCGTATCGGCCTTTCCAGGCGTTGCCTTTTCGCCGGACCCAGTCATTACCATACGCCGGATGACCAATCCAGAAACGCTCAGGGTGCGGGCATTGCTTGGCAAATTGCACAACTTTTTTCGTAACATCCAGAGGGATAATGGGACCCGGCGGCCCGCTGCGAATAAACCAATCATAACACATGACATTAAAACAGCTGACCAGCCGGGGCAGCTCCTGCCAGTTATAGGCTTTAGTTTGCGGCCAGCCGGGAGAGGAAAATTTCGGCGGGACCGTAATATCCAGCTGCTTTCCCGCTTGGTTTAAAACCGCGCTTAATTCCCGTACAAAGGCGGTTAGTTGATTCCGGCTGGCAGGCGGAAGATTTTCATAATCCAGGTCAACTCCATCGTATCCCAGGGCCAGAATGCTTTTACGGATGTTTTGAATATGCAAAGAGCGCAGTTTCGGATCGGCCAACATGCGGACAATGATCTCAGGGTGAGAAAACCCGCCGCCAAAATTTCCCAATCCCATCAACACCGGGATTCCGCGCTCTTGGCACCAAGCAACAACAATTTTCGCGCTGGTTTCTCCCTGCGCTACGCGGTAGTCCAAGGCAATCCCCTCCCGGTCAATGCAATGATCCGAGACTAATACCCGGGAAATATGTGCTTGGTTTTGTTTCAGGGAAAGCATGCCGTTTTCCAAATCCCCCAAACGCACCCAGACCGCCACCCGGGTATCGAATTCATTGTCTGCTCCGGCTGTTTCCCAACCCTGGTTAATTAAAACCATTACCATTAAAATAAATAATAAATGTTTCATAACCCTTTGCAAGAAACTCATTTATTAAGTCCTCTCTTTTTTGAAGATGAGATAAATCGGCTTTTCATAATATTAACATAAGGGGAGTGTCGCCAAAGAAAATTTTCAGCCAAATTCTGCGAGTTTGTTGTCTTGAGTGAAACGAGGTATCCCCTAGGAGCTTGAGCATTTAGTCTGATAATCGGTTGTTTTGCCGTCATACCGGCGAAAGCCGGTATCCAGCGGCATTGTTTTTAAAGCTTTTTATGGATTCCCGCCTGTCCTGGATGGTTTTGTCCAGGGATAAAAGCATTCGGGAATGACAACCTAAAAACCGACTAAATGCTCAGGCTCCTAAGGGCCTCTCGGTCTTTCTTAAATTGACTTATAATACAATGACTGCAATTCCCCCCTTTTCCCTGGACAAAACCATCCAGGACTGGCAAAAAGGGGGATAAAGGGGGATTTTATAAAGAGCACCATGTTGGACTACAACAAAAACCTTAAGCGTTATTCACAAATGCTCAGAAAAGATATGACCAAAGCAGAAACCCGACTTTGGAGCAAACTAAGAGGAAAACAGCTCAACCAGGTTCAACTTTACAGGCAAAAAATAATAGACAAGTATATCGTTGATTTTTACTATCCCAAAGCAAACCTGGTAATTGAACTGGACGGCGGTCAACATTACTCTTACAATGTTTTTCGGCTTTGGATCCAGGGGTGATTCCGGGGGGACAAACTCATGACCAGGAGAGGGGTCAAACTTGCTGACCAATGCCAGTTTACAAATCAACAAAAAATCACTATTTTAATTGATTTTGCAGGAAAATATTCTTATGCTCTTAATATGTTAACCGCGAATTCCCCGGCTTTACTTCGTGACATGAGAGGAAAATTATTATCAGAAAGCATGTTAAGCCGGGGATGAAGCGGGATAGTGATAATGGTTTTCTACAGATCAATTCCAATTCCCCGCTCGAAAGAAGCGGGGAATTGGAATTGAAATGATATACAGAAAACGGTATAATAACTTGTTGTTGCCGGACGCTCCGCGCTGAGCAATCAGCGGATGGAATCCGCAGCGCGTTATACGGATAAAATGAATTCAATAAAAACCAATGAAAAATCCAATCACTGAGTCATACTTGAAACTTGAATTCGAGAAAACCTATTCCAAATTAAAAAAGGAAAGGTACTTGCGATTCAAACAAGTGCAGAAATATTTTCCAAATGGCCCTGGAGACATAACCGTTTTCAGTGGAATTGAAGCAAGGTGGATTTTAGAAGAGCTTTGCTCAGCATATATAAATGGAAATTATATGACCTGTGTCATCTTCTCCCAAATCATTATGGAAAGGGCGTTGGCTTCAAATTATGCAATGACAGACAGGGAAGACGAAATATTTAAAAAGGGATTCAAAGTTTTAATTGATGAAGCCAAAAAGGATGGTCATGTCGCCAAAACGCTCATTCCAAAATTACACAGGCTAAGGCGAATCAGAAATCCTTACAATCATCCATATGTGGGATTGAGAAAAAATTCGATAATAGAGCGTATTACTATCGGAGAATTGAAGAAGAAAAGATATAAAAGTCTCTACACAATCGTAAAAAAAGACGCTCAATTTTCAATACAATTGGTTTCCAGCTTTTATAAAAGTGGGAGAAAAAAATATAAACAAGATGTTGTATAACAACGCGCTGCACCTAACCAAAAACGCTGCGCGTTTTTGGCAGGTGAGCTTGAATGTTCTGTTGTCAAATAAGGATAAGCATGAAAGATACAAATTATTGGGTTGAAAAACTAAACCTGCAACCACATCCTGAAGGTGGTTTTTTCAAAGAAACTTATAGATCTCATGAAAT
>CBDUZI010000041.1:0-22306 GCA_965371665.1 uncultured bacterium | reverse complement strand
GAAGATAACTATGGAAAAAGCACAGCGTAAAACTGGCTTTTTCAGGATCGACTAGTTAAGCAGAGTCTAACCGGAATCTGCGAACATTTTTTTGAAATATTTTTTTATAGTGCGAAGCTGGTGTGCTGGTGAGAAGTTATAATTTTAAAAAAAGAACCGCATTTCATGGCTTAGAAAATCTCGGGAGTTAAATCATGTCCAGGCTAAAATTAGGATTAATATTATTCAGTTTGGTGATAGTTGGTTGCGCCGGTCCGGGGATACGCCCGCAGAATCAAAATGTGACTAAACTATCTGAAGATTTAAAGCAGACGACTTTGAAGCTGCCTGTTTACCGTATGCAGATTGGCGACCGGCTCTCGATAAAATTTTTCTATAACGCAGAACTTAATGAAGAGATGGTCATTCGGCCGGATGGAAAAATTTCCCTGCAGTTGATCGATGATATCGAAGCCCTGGATAAAACGCCGGCCCGGTTGACCCGGGACATCAAAGAAAAATATAAAAATATATTGAAACGTCCGGAAGTCACAGTCATTGTCAAACAGTTCGCCGGGCAAAAGGTCTATATCGGCGGGGAGATCGGCCGTCCGGGACTCATCCAAATGGATTCGCCGCTTACTGTTCTGCAGGCCATTTTTCAGTCCGGCGGATATCTCAATACCGCCAGCTCCCGGGATATTATTTTGATCAGGCGGACGCCCGGGAACCAGCCGAAGATTTACAAGTTGGATTTGGAAAAACCAAGTAATGATGTTTTTCTCCAGAGCTATGATATGGTGTTTGTGTCTAAAAGTGCGATTGCCTCCGCTGATTTATTTATTGAGCAGTATATTGATAAATTAATACCCTTCAGCCGTTCAGTGGGATTCAGCTATGTTTACGATCTTCAGGTTCAATAAGCCATAGGAGAGAGATGAAATGGAACTGACAGGTAAGCACCAGAATATGTTGAGCCGGGAAGCGTTATACCTGATTTTCAAACATAAGTGGCTGCTCTTGTTGATCATGGGCTTTAGCCTGTTGCTGGCGGGGTTGCTGAATTTTTGGGAAAAAAAAGAATACGAGGCTTCGTCGAAAATTTTGATCAAACCGGGCCGGGAACGATATGGAAACAACCTTATCGTGGAAAACGAAACCTATTTTTCCGGGCAACTGCGGCCCGAAGACATCAATAGCGAAATCGAAATTATTAAGAGTCCTGACCTCTTGCGAAAGCTTGTCGAACAAAAAGGAGCGGAAAAATATCTGCCCCAACCCCAATCCGATAAGCGCGAAAGGCAGCTCCAGGAGGCTGTCAGGCGCCTGCAAAAAAAAATGAGCATTGCTCAGATTATCAATACAGATGTTATCGAGGTTCGTTACCGGGGCAGTGATCCTCAGGGAGCCGCTGATACTGTCAACAAATTGCTGGAACTCTATTTGGATAAACATATTCAGGTACATAGTTCAGCCGGGCTCAATGACTTCCTGGCGCAACGCGAAGAAGAGGCCAGAGGGGTATTGGAGCAGACTGAGCAGAAAATGAAGGAATTTTACGCCGGCGTCCACGAAAAATCTCCCGGCTATACCTCGCCCCTGTCTCCCCGGACATTTCGTTCCCAATCTTCAGAAAGTATCAACTACATGGAAAAAAAGATATTAGAGCTTGAATTCGAAAAGAAACAGCTTTTGAGTAAATACAAGCCAGCCAGTCAACCGGTCCTGGAGCTTAACAAGCAGATTGTTGATATCCGGAAAATGTTGAAGAAAGAACGGAAAACCTACGCCGCGAAGGAAAAAAGATATAATGTATTGGAACGGCAGAAGCATATAGCCGAAATACGAAGCACGCTCTATAAAAAGCAACTGGACAAGGCCTTAATCTGGAAAGAGATGGATAGGCACAAAATCGTAAGCGTGCACGTGATTAGCCAGGCGATTCCGCCTCTGGAGCCCAAAGGGATGGGTTTGATCTGGCGTTTGGGATTGGCTCTGGGTATTGCTGGAATGTTTGGCGCTGTTTTGGTAATCTTTTTTTATTATATTAATGATACCTTCTACGAGGAAGCACAGCTGGAACAGATATTCAACCTGCCGGTAGCTGCCTCTATTCCCTTATTAGACCATAAAGGAGCGATTGAACGTGAATCGAAAAGCCAAAAGCGAATTGTTTCAACAGCAGTTTGACCGATTGGTCAATACTTTTATTAATAATAAGGTCTCTGCCGGGCCGCAGGTGGTCATGTTTACTTCTGCTACTTCCGGCGCAGGCAATACCACTATTGCGCGAATTTTTGCCAAAGTACTGGTATTTCAGAGCCAAAAAAATGTTTTACTCCTCGACAGCTCTTCACAGGTGACAGGAAGAATGGAAAATGGTCTTATGAAAACCACGGACCCAGGGCAGAAAATCCCCAAAAGCAATGTGCCGGTACTTGAAAAAACAGCGGCTTATGACTCAATTGCGGTCGGTTTTAACGAGTCACCGGGATATAATGCAAAAGCGGAAGAATTTACTGCAATGCTCGCAAAATATGAAAATAAATATGATTACCTGGTAATCGATGGTCCGCCGGTGCTTACTACGCCGGACATCATGCTTTGGTTCAAGCTGGTGCAAGGTCTTTATTTTATTGTAGAAGCGGACAAGACCAGAAAACCGGTTATTGACAAAGCCCTGAAAGTTATCCAAAAATATTCGGTCCCGCTTATGGGATTTATCCTCAACAAACGACGCTATCCGATATCGGAAAATATTTACAGATTACTCTATAAATAAAAAGCCTCAGAAGGAAGGTAGCGCATATTTATGGCGGGAAAAATTTAATATTCCGCACTACTCTCCTGGCACGAGAAAAACCCAAAGGAAATAATCGAAGGTAATGAAAGTAGTAAAATTCAGCAGTCTGGAAAATTTAATTGGCATCCAAAATGATTGGAATCGATTGGTTGACAGCCATAATGATTTGACCGTATTTCAACGGTTTGAATGGGTTGCGTCCTGGTGGCAAGTATTTGGAGATGAAAATGAACTATTCGTATTAGCCGTGTATGACGACAGCCGCTTAGTGGGGGTGGCTCCCTTATTTTGCAAGACCCTGGATCTACTGGTCACCAAGGCCCGGCAACTGCAATTCCTGGCCGAAGAAGTCTCGGATTATTGCAGGCTTATCACTGCCGCAGGGTATGAGGAACGGGTTATTCGCGCCTTGCTGGACTACTTGCAGGAACATAAAGAAGCCTGGCACTTTCTGCGCTTCAAAGAAATGCCGGAAAAGGCGTTTTGCTTGTTTGCCGCCCCAATTTCCTCCCGGAATCTTTCCTGGTCACAATCCGTGTCCAGCCGGACCTTTATAGTGAATCTTGAAAACCGCACCTGGGAAAGCTATCTCCAAACGATCAGCAAAAGATTGAAAAAGCTTTATAGACGACATGAGCGATTGCTGATTGATACGACGATTAAAATAGTATCGGGCCCGGACATAACTCCGGAAATAATGGAGGAGATTATCACCCTGAACCACCTGGCCTTATCGGATAAAAGAAAAACACTGATGTTTGTTGATGAACAGTATCGAAAATTTCATTGCGATTATCTTCTGAACAGTCCTTTCAGGCATCTGGTGCAAATTGTCATGCTTTATTTTAACAAAAAGCTGGTTAGCTATAACTACAATTTTATTTATAAAAAAGTCTATTCCGAATACAATTGCTGTCATGACAAGATTTTCAGCAAGCTGTCCCTGGGACTTTTCCTGGACTTTTACAATCTTAAGCATGCCTTTGCTTCCGGATATAAATGTATAGACTTCCTGCGGGGAGACTTTTTATTTAAACGGCGGTATGGCGCGGAAATGCAGCTAAACCATGAACTCATCATATTCAAAAATATTGCCGTTAAATGGATATATTTTTTTCTGCGAAAAGGCCATGAATTTTTAAACCGCAATTATCTCCGGTGGTTTGTTCCCTTGAAAAGAATTAGGTTATTAATCTTTGAACTGACCGGCTATTATGCCCATGCCGTTAGAAAAAAGGGCTGGCGTCATTATGCCGGTCCGGGCCTGAAAATGCTTCTGAAAAAGATATATATCCATGCGGATAGTTATATTTTGAGCGTTAGACCTCAAAATATTCTTTATCCCCGGGCCACCCGGCGGTTTCAAAAAGATGTGATAGTCAGAGAAATCACCCTGGTTGATTATGCTCTTTTGGAACAGTATGTTGCCCGCAAAAACATGCAGATGCTGATCGGGCGTTTTTGGGGAGGTGATCGCTGCTGGGGGGCACTGCATAAGGGTAAACTAGTCGGCTATAGCTGGATCACGCAAAGAGATCAATTTGATCAGGACCACGAGGCAAAAATAAAAGTTGGAAGAAATGATATTTACCTCTATGACGGTATAATCGATAAACCGTACCGTGGCAAAGGATTAATGGTGTTGCTTCTTAAAAGTACGTTTGAAGATGCAAAAGTTAAAAAAGCCCAACGTCTTTTTTGCCTGGTGGATACAAACAATAATGCCAGTCAAAAAATAATGAAACGATTTAATTTCGAGATTGAGGCCAGAATTAAACGTCGCAAGCTGTTTTTTATAAACAGGCAAATTCGGGAATCCTTCGCTGCGCCATCCCGGGGGGAAGCAAATCCAGTCTTGCCAGGCGCCGGAAATAAACCGGGCAAAGGCACTCCCGCCAAACCAAAAGTCAAGCCATGATTTCGAAACAAACAGTATCCCAGGCCACGGTTATTCTAAGCATTTTCGCGCTGCTGAGCGGCTTGCTCGGGTATTTTCGCGAGGGTTTGGTGGCCTATATCTTCGGCCCGGGCGCTGATTTAGATGCTTATTTGGCAGCCTTCCTGCTGCCCACTATTTTTATGAATATCCTGAATGCCACTATTCCTTTTGTGTTTATCAATCTTTTCAACCGTATCCGGGTGGAAAGCGGCGAAGCCATGGCCTGGGCCTTTGCCATGCGTATTTTACGGTGGCTCTGCTTCAGCCTGACTATTTTAACTGCTGCAGGTATCATTTTTTCCGCTCCGCTTCTCAAGATAGCAGCCCTGGGATTTACCCCGGAGCAATTCCGGCTGGGTCTGCGTTATTTCTGTATACTGGCGCCTATCATCATTTTTTCAGGCATTTTTATCTATGCGACCGCCATTTTACAAGCCTGTAGGAATTTTTGGTGGCCGTCTCTGGCGGCGCTGGGCATGAATTTATTTCCCATCGCGGCCTTGTTGATATGGGGAAGCCGGATCGGTATCACCAGTCTGGCCTGGGGAATTCTGGCCGGTTATGGCTTTCAATGTTTGTTCGTGCTTATAGTTTTGTGGAAAAACCGGCTTCCAACCGGGAAAATAATCCAAGTTCCGGAAATAAACCGGCAGGAGTGGCTGCATTTTATCCTGCCGGTTATTCTGCTGTTTTTTTTAGATCAAGCCAACCTCATGATTACCCGCAACCTGGCATCATTTTTAGAAAAAGGCTCGATCTCCATGCTTTATTTTTCCAATATTATTCTGCAATTAATTCAAATGGTGATTATTATTCCTGTCTGCCGGGCTGTCTATCCGGATGTGACTTTTTCGGTAGCCGAAGGGGATATGATTAATTTTCGCGAAAAATTTCTGACAACGATCAGATTATTTTTGATGATTACGCTGCCTATAGTGATGGGAATCATGGTACTGAAAAAGGAGATTATTCAACTTCTATTTGAACGGGGAGCTTTTGGACCCGAATTCACCAGGACCACGGCGGATATCTTTTTGTACTATGCTCTGAACTTGATCCCCCTGGGGCTGGGAAACATATTTTTAATACTTTTTTTTACCCTCAGAAAAGTATGGTTGCCGGTCTCGATCACCCTGCTCGGCGTTGCTGTCAATGTCGGATTCGCTCTTTGGCTGATGCAGCCTTTTGAGGTTATGGGCCTCGCCCTCGCAAATCTCATTGCCAACCTCGTCTATTTTGCGCTAATGCTTTATTACCTGCATTTTCGGATATTCAAAATAACCCGGGCCGCAATTTATTTCCCGGCTATTAAATTTATATTAGCGGCCCTGGGCATGTCGGTCATATCGCTGCTCATAAAATGGAGCTGGCAGCTCGAGCTGCTGGCAGGCTTGCCGGATTTCCTCCAATTGAGTTCGAATGTTTTATTGAGCGCCGGGTTTTATTTTGGGATAGGATATTATTTTAAAATTAACGAATTTTTTTATTGCCTTAGTAAGCTCAAACATGTCATTAGCCGATAGGAGCAATACATGCTGCTGAAGAGTGTTTCCACCCAAATGTCGCTGCCCGAATGGCTGGGAAAGCACGGGCTTTTAATATTCACGGCCATTCTGACCGGCGCCCTGGCGGCTGTCTTAGCTCACTTTTTGGGCTTAAAAACACTGGTGAAAGTCATGGTGGTCGCTGTTTTTATTATTTTGCTCTGCTATGATTTGGAATGGTCCTATCTTTTTTTCATTCTACTTATGTTTATTCTTCCCTCCCGGTTTAATCAGCAGGTCTTCAGCCTGGGTTGGTTTTACTTAAATACTTACGAGATATTGTTTATACTTTTATTTTTAGTCTGGCTGTTTAATGCCCTGAAAAATAAACGGCTTTTTTTATTTTCGGGAAATTTTCTTTGGCTGCTTGCTATATCCGGCAGCATGCTGGTTTCAATATTTTTCTCGTTCCGGGATTATACTGCTGCCGTAAAAATGACAGCGGGTCTGGTGGAGGGCATACGTTTCGGAATGTTTTTTGTAATGACTTGTCATATATTGATGGATTCTAAGAATATTTCAAAATATTTTTATACTCTGGCCGGCGCCAGTTTCATCGTGGCAGGCTATGGAATCTATAACTATTTCTTTGTGGAAAGCGGTTTCTCTTTTGCCGGGGGACCCGTAAAAATGTTTTCCTATGAGAAACGCTTAACCGTAGGGTCATTGATCGGAGGCGGGGCTACGTCTTTGGCCGCTTTATTGATATTGACGATGCCCATGGTTTTTACTTATTGGCTAACGGTTAAAAATATTTTCCACAAAAGCATATTTTTAGGAATTTGGATTACGCAAAGTGTGATGTTGGTACTTACCTTTTCCCGCGGGGCCTGGTTGAGTATTTGTATCGCGCTTTTTTCAAGCCTGATAATTATGCTGAAAAAGCCGATGAAACTCCTGGCCGGAATATGTTTTTTTATGCTGCTGCTTGCTCTGGCGTGGAAATTTATGCCGACGGAAGTACATAAGCGACTCGGAAATTTTTACTCCCCCCGGCAGGCGCAGAATATTGAACGTATATTTATTTGGAAGCAGGCCTTGGATTATTTCCAGTTGTCTCCGGTTGTGGGCACGGGTCCCAATAATAAATATAATACAGCCATGGCATTAAGCGTGGCTGAAAATTATCCCCCCTATCATCCCCATAACTGGGGACTCTGTTCCCTGGTTGAGACCGGCCTGCTGGGTGCATTTTTACTATTTGGTTACCTCGGCGGCCTGTTGCTAAAATGTTTTTTTCGCCTGCGCAACATGGTTCCCGGAGAAGCTCCACCTTATATTTACGGAGTTTGGGCAGGAATAGCTGGCTTTCTTTTGCATAGTCTGGTGGATTATTTTCTCTGGCAGCCGCGAATGAGTTTTATATTCTGGTTAATGGTGTTGCTGCTTGCTTATGCACCATTCCGGCTTCCAGGAAGGCAATATGAATATACTGCTTCAGGCTAGAGAAAAGCTCTATGACGATCCGGGAGGCGACAGCATCCAAATCTCCAAATATCGGGAATATCTGGAGAAAAGTGGTTGCCCGGTTAAGTTGTCTTTGGACCTGGCCCCCGATTTGAAAAATATCGATATAGTGCATGGTTTTAATATTCAGGTCACAGATCAGACCTACCGGCAAATCCGCCATGCCAAGGATAACGGCAAGCAGGTGGTTTTTTCACCTATTTATTGGAATATGGAAGAATATCTGGAATATCGGCTGAAAAATTCCCGGGAAGCCGGCAGCTATTTTCTGAAAGAGAAATTTAAAAAAAGCTGGGGTTCCCATTATGACTGCCTGCAAAATGTTTTTAAAAAACCGTCTCAGGCTAAAGTGCTGCGACGGCTTATGGTTAAAGGGAAAAGAACATTACAAAAGGAATGCCTGGAACTGGCTGACCTTATTTTGGTCAGTTCTGTTTCCGAGAAAAATATCTTATTGCAGGATTTCGGGATGAACTTTTCGGCCAAGGTTCGTGTTTTGCCCAATGGGGTAGAGCCTATATTCTATAAAGCCGAGGCCTCTCCCTTTGTGCAAGAATACGGCCAGCAAGACTTTCTTTTATGTGTGGGAAGAATGGATCCGCATAAAAACCAGTTGGCAGTTATACGGGCGGCCCGCGAAATGAACATCTCCCTGGTTTTAATCGGGCCTCAACCCCCAACACCGTACCTGAAATTTTGTCAAAAAGCGGCAGGTCCCAAGACTTCGTTTTGGGGCAGGGTTTCCCACGAAAACCTGCCGGCTGCTTATGCCGCCGCTCGCGCCCATATCCTCGCCTCCTGGTTCGATATTCCAGGGTTAGTGAATCTGGAGGCGGGTCTGGCAGGCTGTAACGTGATCTCTACCAACCGCGGATCAGCCGCGGATTATTTGGGTGAAAATGCCTGGTACCTGGATCCGGGAGACGATAATAGCATTCGAAATAATATCGAAATGGCTATGCAGTCTCCCAGGGATTCAACTTTACCAGCCAGGTTGCTGGAGCATTATTCCTGGGAAAAAATCACCAGGCACCTGTGCCGATATTATCAGGAAATTTTGAGACAAGGATAGCCATGAAAAAATCAGGATTTAAAGCAGGCTTAATATTAATCTTCAGGTTGTTTAACCATATTCTGAGTTTTTCAAAGGCGCTTATTCACAGGCCGCTTATTCGCTCACAAAAATATTCGCGCAGCCTGGGAGCCCCCGGCAAAATATTGATTTTGGCGCCGCACATGGATGACGAGATTATAGGCTGCGCCGGCATAATTAAACTCTATTCGCGCAGAGGCTGCCAAATAACCTGTATTTACCTGACAGATAGCGCCTACGGCTTAAAAGGCGATGAGGGCCGGGCGCTTCACTCAATCCGTGTTCGGGAAACCCAAAAGGCTGCTTCGCTGCTGGGCATCCGGAAGATGCTTTTTTTGGATCAACCCGATGGCGCTCTCAACAGCAGTGAAAAAATAGTTGCCCGGCTTGCCGGGTTTATTAATAAGGAAAAGCCGGAACATATATATCTGCCTTATCCTTATGATACTCATCCGGATCATCGCAACGCCTGGCGACTTTTCAGCGATGTCCGGAAAAAGCTTGACGCCCGTAATTTTAAGCTCTATTTTTATCAAATCCAGGTTCCTCTGCCCCTGGAAGAAATCCATACCGTAATAGATATTTCCGAAGTGTTCAAGGAAAAGCAAAAGGCATTCAAAATTTACCGGTCTCAAAATCAGGTGCCTTTTGACGTTATTTTGCATTTGCAATGCTGTCAAAAATATTTGCTGGGTGTCAGGCCACGCGCCGTGGAATTATTCGCTGTGCCGGTTCCCGGGAAATCCGGAGCCAGGTTCGAGACCGCTTCCCACAGAGTCAGGCCGATCAGCCGGTATTCTGAGGTGGGATTTTACGCTATCCGGAGGAAAGCATGGATTTAACTATTGTTATTGTCAATTATAATACTTCAGCGCTGCTTGAGAATCTTATGGCTTCGCTGGCCAGTGGTTGCCCGGGCCTGGATTATGAAGTTTATATTATTGACAATAATTCGCAGGACATTGATAAAACGGTTCTAAGACGCACATACAGCCAGTATCACTTGATTATTAATCCTGAGAACCGGGGGTTCGCATATGCGTGCAACCAAGGTATGAGAAAGGCTCGCGGCCGGAATATCGCTCTGCTAAACCCGGACATGATCATTAAAGAGAGATGCTTGAGCCGGCTGTGTCAGTACCTGGACAAGCACAGGGAAGCAGGCGCTGTTGGTCCGCAGTTTTTGAATACCGACGGCAGTGTTCAGTATTCCTGCCGCTGTTTTCCCACGATTGCCGGAATTTTTTTTGACAGTCTGGGTCTGGCCCGGATGTTCCCCAAAAGCAAACTTTTCAGCAGCTATTACCTCAGTGGCTGGCCCCACAACGAGGAACGTGAAGTAGAGCAAATCATGGGCGCTTGTTTTGTGGTGAAAAGCAGATTGGTGCAAGCAACCGGATATTTTGATGAGCGTTTTTTCATGTATTTCGAGGAAGTGGATTTATGTTGGCGGATCAGGGAGAAAGGTTTTAAGATTATGTTTATGCCAACAGCCCAAGCCGTTCATTTTAAATGCGAAAGCGCCCTGACGGATATTGGAACCGCTCTCAATGGGTTTTATAAGAGCCGTGGTTATTTTTTTCTAAAACACAGGGGCCCTGCGAGCGCCGGGGCAGTGGGACTGATCAACTGGGCCGAAATTTTTTTTAAGAGTATTTTCTGGTCACTCAGGCTTTTATTATATCCCCAAAACCGTAAAGCCAGGATATTTGCTTGGGGTTATTGGCGTGCGCTATTATGGGGAGGTTGCCGCAAGAGCGGGGAAAAATCATGAAAATTCTCTGGCTGGCCACGGATCCAAGAAAAAATCCCAGCACCCGTTTTCGCGCCTTGCTTTATATGGAGGCGCTGAAAGCCAGTGGCATGGAGATCATCTTCAAGAGCCTGATAAATGCAAATTACTTTGCCGGCATGCACGGGCCCGGACATTTGCTTTATAAAATTGGAGCCCTGATCTGGTTTTGGATCATCCGGCTGAAGGATGTGCTGCTGGCTTATCGCTTTGATGCAGTGATAGTGTTGCGAGAAGTATTTCCGCTGGGGCCTTCTTTTCTGGAGAGATTGCTGCTAATGGTAAATCATAATGTTATTTTTGATTTCGATGATGCGCTGTATATGAAGTTCGAACAAGTCAATAATCCGCTCGACCGGTTTCGCGATTTTCAAAAAACGCGCAAATTAATCCAGGGGAGCAGAATAACCGTAGCCGGCAGTTCCGGCCTGCAAGCCTATGCCAGACAATACACGACGCAGGTAGAGTTGATTCCCACGGTGGTGGATATCCATGATTATTCCCCCAAACAGCATACCTGTGCCGGCCCGGAAGCTGTCATTGGCTGGATGGGAACGCGTAACAATTTGCACTATTTATCGCTGGTTGAGGAAGCATTAATTATTCTCCAGAAAAAGCACGGATGTTTTTTTCGCGTAGTTTGCGACACGGATTATGTTTGTCCCGGACTGGTTGTGGAAAATATCCGCTGGAGCGAGTCTCGGGAACAGGAACTGCTGCAGTCTTTTGATATTGGTTTGATGCCATTGCCGGATAATGACTATTCGCGGGGAAAGTGTGCCTTTAAAGCCATCCACTATCTGGCGGGCGGTATCCCGCCGGTCTGCTCGCCGGTGGGAGAGAATCTCCGGGTGATTACCGACGGAGCCACAGGCTATCTGGCAAAAGGCCGGGATGAATGGCTGGCCAAAATTGAGCGATTAATTCAAAACCCGGATTTACGCCAGCAGATGGGAGAGCAGGGAAGAAAAGTAATTGAGAAAGATTATTCACTTGAAACCGGGCTGGCCAGGTGGCAGAAGGTGCTTTCCCGATTAAAATTCAAAGGTGGTTGATGAAAAAAATTAAAGTTCTGCATATTCCGATCTCAGTGGATTTTGGCGGAGTTGAAAAAAATGAAGTTCATAGTTTACCGGATTGCTCCTGGATACGAAAGGTGGGGACGTGGTTATGCTAAATGCGCTGACCGTTGATGTGGAGGATTATTTTCAGGTATCTGCATTCGAAAAAACGGTTAACCCTGAGGAATGGGATCAATATCCTCTGAGAATTATCAATAACAGCATGCGAATTCTCGATTTATTTGATGAATACTCGGTAAAAGCGACTTTTTTTATCCTGGGATGGGTGGCTGAAAAATGTCCTGCCCTGGTTAAGGAAATTGAAAAAAGAGGACATGAAATCGGCTGTCATGGTTATGCGCATAAAATAATTTACCATATCGGCCCGGAAAATTTCAGAAAAGATATTCAAAAGTCCAAAAGATTGCTTGAAGATATATGCGGGAAAGCAATCAATGGTTACCGGGCGCCTAGTTATTCCATAACCAAGAGATCGTTGTGGGCGCTGGATATCCTGATCGAGGAGGGATTCAAATACGATTCCAGTATATTTCCGATTACACATGACAGATATGGAATACGCAACGCCCTGCGTTTTCCTCACACAGTTAGACGGCTTTCCGGCTCTATTTTGGAATTTCCCATATCGACTGTGCAAATAAAATTATTTCATCTCACATTTAATATTCCGGCAACCGGGGGAGGGTATCTCAGATTTTTTCCGGTCTCTTTGAGTAAACGGTTAATCCGGCAGATTAACCAGGGTGAAAGCCGGCCGGCAATTTTGTATTTCCATCCCTGGGAGATAGATCCGGAGCAGCCTAAAATCAGAGCCGGTATTTTAACCGGATTCCGTCATTATTATAATCTTAATAAGACGCTGGAGCGCGTAAAATATCTTTTATCCGCCTTTAAATTTGCGCCGGTTAAAAAAGTATTAAAGCTTTCGTGAACAGCACTCGATTCCCGGGCGCAAGCCGGCGGCCGGAAGAGATGACCGCAATGCATTTGTATATACACCGGAGAGAACATTATGAAAAATAACCATGCATTCGCCGAAGCTGAATCATTACCCGGGAAATCATGCCGGGTTACGGTTTCTCAGCAGCAGCCACCGTGGGAGGTTTTCCTCGGCCGGCATTCCGAGGCTACGCTTTTTTATGATCCCCGCTGGGGTGAGATAATGAGGATGACATACAAGAATCCATGTTTCTATCTGACCGCCTGGCGTGAACAGACGGTTGTTGGCATACTACAGTTGGTACATCAGAAGAGCCGGCTATTTGGTTCGCAGCTGTGCAGCCTCCCTTATTTCGATGCCTCCGGGATCCTTGCTGATGAATCGTCTGTCGAACATGCGCTTTTGTGTGAAGCGGAATCCCTGCGCAACAGTCTGGGGGCGCGTCACGTGGAACTAAGGCAAATGTTGTTGCTGCCGGGAAATCTGCCGGTCCGTAAGGATAAAGTGAAAATGTGCCTGGCTCTTCCGGCCAGCGTTGATGCTCTGATGCTGCGATTCAAGCCCAAGCTAAGACAGGAACTGCGCAAGCCCCGGCCGGAGAATATTGACGTCAAGTTTGGCGGCGCTGAATTGGTGCAGGAGTTTCATGCGGTCTATATAAAAAAGATGCGCGAACTGGGCAGCCCGCCGCACAAACAGAAATTTTTCCAGCTTCTGATGGAAATGTTTGGCCCGGCAGCCAAAATCTTCGTTGCCCGGTCGCACCACCAGGTGGTAGCCGCTGTACTTACTTTGACAGATTCTCAGGGTATGCATGCTCTCTGGTCCGGCAGTGAGCTCAGCCGGAAAGAATATTTGATCAATCGCCAACTTTTCTGGTCAATGTTGATTCATGCCGTTGAGAATGGCATACCCGGTTTTGACTTCGGGCGCAGCACACGCAATTCCGGAACTTATGAATTCAAAACTAAATGGGGAACACAGGAGTTCCCGCTATATTGGCACTATGTCATCCCCAAGGGTGGCCAACCACCCCTGCCTTTTACCGACGAGGCCAAATACCGTTTTATCACGTCTGTTTGGCGCCGGTTACCCTTGAGACTGATCAAGGCCTGGGGACCGCGTATTATAGGCAAGTTGTCCTAAGCCGAAAGAAAATGAATATGCTAACCTTACCCCACCGGGATAGGAGTTTTTATGGAGCGCGGTTTATGCGGAAATAACAAAATGCGGTGTACAATTTTAAGCTTTCATTTATTATTAATCTGGTTCCTCGCGGCTGTGGGCGCAGCCTATGCCGGAGATACCGAATTCCTGATTTTGCCCGGCTACGTCAAAGCAGGGCCTGATGTCCAGCTGCCTGATATAGCTGTCGGGGATTCGTTTTTTCTTTCAGCGGCCAGGAACGAATACGAACTTTTCCAGATAGCGGTTGTTAATCATTCGGGAAATACCCTGGCAGGAGAGATTATTTTTAGCGACTGGAAATCCGAAAACAAAGAAGATATCCGGAAGAACACAAAACTCTACCGCCAGGAATTCATTCATATTTCCCGTCCTTCAGATCACAAAAGCGCCGCCGGGCTTTATCCTGATGCGCTTATTCCTGTCATGGAAAAAACGGATATTTTCCCGGGTGTGAATCTTTTTTTAATTGAACTGTTTGTTCCGGAAGCAGCTGTTCCCGGAAACTATCAAAGCCGGATTAAAATTGTGGCAGGAAAGGCAGTGCGAATCTTTGCTTTGAAATTACGGGTTTGGAATTTCAATCTGCCGCAGCTTACCAGTTTAAAGACTGCTTTTGGTATTGATTTTGAATCTATATGTGAAAAAGAAAAACTCGAAATATATACCCCCCAGGCAGCCGCATATTTTATGAAATACTACCGGTTATTTTCCGAACATCGTATAAGTCCGGTCTCTGTTTATCCGGAGCCGGAATTTCAGGAGGGGGAAGTTCCGGCGCTGGATATTTCAGCTTGTGACCGGCTTTGGCACTATTGTTATGATAAACTGGGATTTAATACTTTGCGCATCTCATTCGACGAGCGCATGCCGGTGGATACCCGAAAATACCCATTATTCTCTGAAGAATATAATAAAAGGGTGGTTGGCTATTTAAGTCTGTTGGCTGATTATCTGGCCAAAAATCACTGGCTGGAGCGTGCCTATATTCATATTTCCACGGTAGATGAACCAGTGACCGCGGAAGAATACCATAAGAGCCGGAAATTTTATGATTTGGTCAAAAAGGCAAATCCTGAAATAAAATACCGGCAGGGCGAGCAACTCAATCTGTATTCCGCGAATTTTAAAAAATATGATATTTTGGATTTGAATTTGTTTGCTTATAAACGCGCAGAAAAGAAAATCCGGGTTTTAAAGAATGTCGAAATTGGCTGGTATACTGCGGTAGGGCCCAAAGGAGATTTCCCTACCTACTTTATAGACCGGCCTTTGTTGGAACCGCGGATTTTATGCGTGCTTAATTACTTTTATAATGTGAAACGATTGGCGTATTGGAATGTTTGCTGGTGGCGTCAGGTCAAAGATCCCTATAATGAACCTCTGACTTATGCCCCGACGCCCGAATTGTTTGCTAATGGCGACGGGTCCCTGATTTATCCGGCCGGCCCCAAAGGGTTAACCTCGCCGGTTGCTTCCCTGCGTTTGAAAATGATAAGGGAAGGGCTGGAAGATTATGAATATTTTGTCTTGTTGGAAAAATCACGAGGCCGCAAATATGTATTGAAAAAATTGAAGAAAGTCATAAAAAATTTGACCAGTTTTTCCCGTAACCCGGAAGATTTTTACCGGGTTCGGCAGGAAATGGGGGAATTACTGGACCAAGGCGTCGATTAAGCTAATATATGATTCTGCTGCAAAACCCCCTAAAATGTCATTGCGAGTGACCGTAGGGAGCGCGGCAATCTGATTTTATCCTTATAAAATCGAGATTGCTTCGTCGCTAACGCTCCTCGCAAAGACAGTGAAAAGGGTTTTGCAGCAGAATCATATATTACTAAAATATTCAATATCCGGAGGCTATAAATGCTGGGACTTTATGAGCAAATTAGAAAAGGTTATTTGATTTGTCCTAAAACGAGGCAAAGATTCCAATGGCATGAAAACCAAACTTCGCTGGTGACGGAAGATGGGAAAAATGTTTATCAGTTGCTGGAGGGAAAAATACCCGTATTTTTAATCGGGGACGAGGAGAATATTGAACAATATAAATCATCCGAAATGCATAAGAAATATGCCAAGGAAGATAAAAAAGAGGCGGTCCTGGATTTGTGAAAAAATAAATTAAAACAGTTTTTAATGAGATATCTGCGGAACCCCAAAGCTGTGGCGGCCATGAAGATATTCGATAAGTTGGAAAACGATGCCATCGCGCTGGCAATCGGAGGCGGCCCCCAACGGCACCATCCCAAATTAATGAATATTAATATCGGGTATTTCCCAAATGTTGATATAGTAGCCGATGCCCACTTCCTGCCATATGCCGACAACTGTATTGATGCGATTTATTGCGAGGCGGTGATTGAACATCTTTACGATCCGGCAAAAGCAGTAAAAGAAATGTTCAGAGTGCTAAAAAAAGGGGGGGCGGTTTACTCCTGCACTCCATTTCTGCAGGGATATCATGGCTACCCGCATCATTATCAAAATTATACTCTAACGGGCCACAGAAAATTATTTGAATCGAACGGTTTCCATATTAAAGAAGCCGGAACTTGCGTGGGGCCTACCTATGCTTTGCTGTGCCTGAATTTTCAATATTTGAAGGAGTTTTTGCCATGTTTTTTGAAATCGGTTGCATATCTATATGTTGTTGTGGGACAGCTCTTTTTAAAGTATGTAGATAAAATAATCAATCCCCAGGAAAGATCCCATGTTTTAGCCTCTACCACATATTTGCTGGCGGAAAAGAAATAGTAGTGTTTTAAGTTGAAAAAACCAATAAGATATGATATATATTATATTTACATCCCCAATTCATACCCCAGCTATTGATTTGTCACTGCCCACTTTAATGCTTAAAATTTTTTGTATACATAAAGAGGTTGGTTATGATAACGGTTGAAGAACAAAGCAAAAATATTAAAACCACAGCGCAAAAAATATATTTGGGTAAGCAGCAGCAGCGGCGAAAAAAGATATTATTAATTGGAAATGACTCTGAAACTATTTACGTGGCTAACAACATTAATAGAATTGCCAATAATTATTGTGCGATTGGGCGCCTGTTATTAAGCGGCAGAAATCTAAAATCTAACTTTCTGGAGGTGCCTGTTTTAGGGGAGCTTTCTGAAATTGAACTCTTTATGAAATTGCCCCAAAATAAAGTGGATATCATTATTATTGGAGATTCTGAGATACGGCACCATCAAATACTTTGGCTCATATCGCTGGCCCGGCAGTATAATATAGAATTATTTGTGGTTCCCGCGCTAGCGGCTGTGTTTCATGGTTATTTAAAATTTTGTAATTTTTATGGGCATCCCCTGATTAAAATTAACGTCCCGAATTTACAGCCTTTAAAGTTAATCCTGAAAACGCTTTTCGATTATTTAACCCTCACTATAGGTTTAATCCTTTGTTCGCCGATTATAGTAATAACCGCTGTTTTAATTAAATTAATTTCGCCGGGGCCGGTGATTTATAAACAAATTCGGGTGGGAAAAAATAGCAAGAGCTTCAATCTTTATAAATTCCGAACTATGTATGTGGACGCGGAGCAAGCCAGCGGACCGGTTTTAAGCGAATCCAATGACGAGAGAGTAACGCCGCTCGGCAGGATATTACGCAAAACCCATATTGATGAGCTGCCGCAATTTTTTAATGTTTTAAATGGAACCATGAGTTTTGTGGGTCCGCGCCCGGAAAGGTCCCTTTTTGTAAAAAAATTTAATCGCCATATATCTTTCTATAGTGACCGCTTCAGCGTTAAACCAGGTATTACGGGATTAGCCCAGATTTATGGAAGTTATTTTTCGAAAGCGGCAGAAAAATTGATCTTCGATTTAAATTACATCCATAATTACACTCTTTGGCTGGATCTGAAAATCTGTGTGCTTACTGTATGGGCAGCCATAAAAAATTTATTTACAGACTGAAGTTAAGCGGGTGTTTGGGGCGCTCAGGGACTTATTTTTGGATGCAAATTTTGCCTTGGCCTTTTCGGCCGGGGCGGCTGACTGTATATACATAAATTCCGGGTATCAGGTTTTTGACATCAAACGTGACTACCGGATGGTAAGCATCAATGCGGGCTGAAATCCGGCTCACTCTTCTGCCGGAGATATTGAAGAGATTTATCGAAACGGTTTCTGATTCGCTGGCCGAAAATCTGAAAGAGAGCCGGTTTTTGGCTGGATTGGGGTAAACGAGAGGATTGTCGTTGGCTGAATTGTTGTTGGTTGGATTGGGGTAGACGAGAGGCGTGCTTTTGATTTTTCCAGGCAGGAATATTCGTTTGCCTGAAATCAAGAGGTCAATATCATGAGCTTTAGGCCCCAAATCTATGCGCGCCCCATGCGGATTGATGACTGTGATATTTCCCTTGAGATTAGCACATCCCAGACTTTCCGGCGGCTCAGTAGTTTTGAGAAAATAGCGGTCTTGCTGATCTTCGACCACGCAATCGATGAACCGGAGCCCGCCGTATTCATTGGCGAGCATAGTGATTTCATCGGTCAATAGCAAAGGAAAATTACCGATTCCCAGCGTATTATTTTCCTGAACATTTTTCCAGGTGCAGCTTTCAAAAATAACGCCAATTCCATATGCTGCTTTGATTTGGCAATATAAGCCTATGCCCTGTACACCATCAACCAGGCAATCCTGAAATCTGACCCATCCGCCGGCAGAATCTTCGGGAAAAGTAGCGAGATGAATTCCCCAGCCTGTCTGGTTGGTAATTGTGCAGCCCGAAAATGTAATCGACACTTCTTTGGAGCCGGAATAAGAGGATCTTAAATTCACGATCAGGGATGAATGGGCGTTGTTTTGGAAATGGCAATTTATTATCAGACAATTTACCAGTTGCGAACTGCGAAAATCAGTTTCCAGACCTATTCCAGTTTGAGGTACATATCCTTTCGTGTTTATCAAAACGGAATTTTCGACAATAAGCTCAGAAACCGAATTAACACCGATCCCCGCTCGATAGTTGTTGTCACAAACTACATCTGCGATATGGATGTTTTGACAAGGGGGTTCATTGGCACCGGCTCCAATAAAGATACCATCGCCGCCACTGTCATTTAAAGTTAATCCTTTTACTGTGATATTGTTGCAGCTTAAAAAACTCAACACATGCCGCCATTGCGACCCTTGGTAGGCGAAACTTATATAATCTTCTTTTTGCATACGTAAGACGGCTCCATAACCGGTAAGGAGAATATTATTTTTGTAATAAGCCTTGAACAGACAATCATTATTGCCGTGAAATGCCCCTGGTTTTGCCGTCACAACCACCCCGGACCGGAAAATTAATTCTTGATCGCTTGTGAGATGGATTGGCTGAATAATCCAATCCGTTCCCAGGTTTTCTACAATCACACAGTCTGCGCCGGAATTGACCGCAGCTTGCAAAGCCAGTGTGGCGTCTTCCGGATTAAAACCATAATCGTGGGCATACACCGTGAAGCCATAAGCCGGCGGTGTGGAGAGCAACGCCATCCCGATGATGGCAAAGGAGAATATCCGCAAGGTTTCAAGCAGGGGGAATCTGCTGGGCATAAAAGTCCAGAGCCGTAAGCACAAGGTCAGGGTGTTCAGCATGCCGGTTTACAACTTTCCCAATTTTTTGTAAAGCTTCGCCAGGCGTGAGCCGAAACCCGCAACTTTTACCTGGAACAGCCGCAGATCGTCATCCGGCTCGACAATCACGCGTTTGAGCTTGAAAAGATCCGGTCCCGGCGGATTGGATCCATAGAGCGTGGTCAGGCAAAACTGAAAACCCGCCTGCTTGATGAAATCATCAAGCCCGGCGTTCATATCCGCCGGACTGCCGTTGGGATAGGAAAAGACGGTAACCGGTTTTCCGGTCTGTTGCTCAACCGTTTGCCGGGACCGGAGAATTTCTTCCCGGGCGGTTTCCCGATCCACCCGGGTCAGGATGGGATGGGTGACCGTATGGGCCGCGAAACTGATCCCCTGGCGGCCCATTTCCCGCACGTGTTCCCAGGAAAGCATGCAGGTATTGGAAGGGGGCGGCTCCGGAAGCCGGCTCTCCAGCTCGGAAATAACCCGGTTTTTTTCTTTCTCCGCCATGAGCTTAACCTGTTCTTGAACCCGGCGGACCACTCGGAATTTATCCGTTAAATCAAGCATTCCCACTCCCTTTATCCGGATGGCAGGGCCCGGGATCCGTATGATGGCTTCAGCCAGGCGGTCCCACCAAGGAACCTGTCGGGTACCGATAAAGCCGGTGGTTAAGGCGATAGTGGCTTTCAGGCCATATTGTCTCAGGATGGGGAAAGCCACTGTGTAGTTGTCCAGGTATCCGTCATCGAACGTCAGGATTACCGGATTTTCCGGCAGTTTTTCCGGATGAAGACAATATTCCCGCAGCTCGTCGAAACTCAACACAGTGCATGTGCGGGCTAAAAATTCGGCCTGCTGCTTAAATTGTTCACAGTGGGCATTAATCACCCTGATCCGGGCTTCCGGATCATTGCAGGAGGATCCGGCAACGCGGTGGTACATGAGGATGGTGACCGCTCTTTGGCCCAACAGCCGCTTGACCCGGGCTGATCCCCATAGCCATCCGGAATCCACGATGAGCCGGGCCGCTGCTTTCTTCAAGAAGGTTCTACGCAACGGACACATCTCCCGCGGCTGGCAGCAGCCGCGTATATATGTCTTGTATGCGCTCCACCATGCCCTGCACCGAATATTTCCGGCGGAGATGTTCCCGTGCGGCTTGAGCCAGGCGTGTCCCCAGAGAAGGATTTTCCATCAGCCGGGCCAGGGCGTCGGCCAGGGCCGGCGGATCCGCGGGTGGAACCAGCAGGCCGGTGCGTTGGGGCCGCACCAGTTCAGCCAAACCTGTAACCTGCGAAGTGATTACAGGGACTCCGTTGAGCATGGCCTCCATGATGGAGATGGGCTGCCCTTCGCACAAAGTGGACAGCACAAAAATATCCAACAGGCCGAGTAAAGCCTCAACATCTTGCCGATAGCCCAGGATATTGACGTAATCCGCTACTCCCTGCTCTTGGATTTCTTTTTCCAACGAAGGACGCTGGGGACCGTCGCCGATAAATAAAATCCGGAAATCGTTTCGCTGCCTGAGTAATAGGCCGGCGGCCTGAACGAGTATCCAGGGGGATTTGGGAGAGGCCAGCCGTCCCACCATGCCCACGATCTTGACACGGGGAGGGATTCCCAAGCTGTCCCGCCGGACCGGCACCTGGTTCCCGGGAAGGACGCGGGGATTGGTTTCAATTCCAGGATACACGCATTGAATTTTATGGCGGGAAACGATCCCATGGTGGATCGCGGCTTCGGCGTCGGCCTGCGAGACCGCCAGGATCATGTGGGAAAAAAAGGCCAGCCCGTATTCAACAGTATAGGCGATGCGCTTCATGAAGGGGTTGAAAAAAGCATTAAAGTCAAAACCATGGGCCGTGAAAAGCACCACCGGCACGCCCTGCATCCGGGCGGCGATCCGGCCCAGCAGGCCGGCTTTAAACATGTGGGTGTGCACAATATCGAAACGATGGGCTTTTAACAACCGCCAAATTTCCCAAAAAGCCAGCAGATCCTTCCCGGGGCAGATGGGCTTTTGCAAATGCGAGATGGGATAAAACGGGATGCCGGTCTCCATCATGCGCCGGATATCCTTTCCCTGAGGAGAAGCTGCAATCGCCACCTCAAAACGTTCGGGGTCCAGGTGTTGGGCCAGCAGCCGGACATATTTTTCCACGCCTCCGATATCCACGGCGGTCAGGATGTGCAAAACCTTAATGCGCTGCATGCGACATCTTTTCCAGTCCGGAAAAAACCTTGAGCCATTTTTTCCAGTCCTGCTTTTCAATTCCGGGGACATTATATTTAATTATTAGAAATACTTTTTAAATTAAGTATGGCATCCCGAAATTATAACAAAGCCAGTTTAGAGCGTCAATCTAAGAGCTTGACCCGTTGTCGTCTATTACTCGGTAGCACCCGAAGAATTACTCCCGAACGAATACCCCAGGCTAATGTAATGGGCGTTTCCGCCAGCCGTGAAACCGGAAAAGGCGTAATCAAACTGGATACCCCGATAATTCGCGCCTCCCCCAACAGTAAAAGTGTCAAGATCATAACCCAGTTTGTATTCTGCCCTTAAAAACAGGGTGCTTTGCCAGGCATATTCCATCCCGATACGCTAGGAGTTTGAGCAATTAGTCGAGCATTGCAATGAAAACAAACCGCTAAAGTAGCAAAAACTGAAGCGGATATCAAATAAACGAAGGAGTTGGCTAAAATGGTCATAAAAAGCGCTGGGTTTGCCTTTGTTAAAGCCATCTTCTTTTGGAGATGTGCCCTTTATTATCAACCAAGCCGCGATTTTCTTCAGGTTGAATGCTGCACAAACCACATTCCATTCACTTCCGATTTTTTTTCTGCCCCGGTACAGGAACCGCTGGAATCCCATGCCGAATTTAAT
>CBDUZI010000040.1:0-24468 GCA_965371665.1 uncultured bacterium | reverse complement strand
TGTCATTCCGGCATGCTTGAAGCCGGAATCCAGGGATTTTTCAATGCTTATAAAACAATGTTTTTCTGGATTCCCGCCGGTCCTGGATGGTTTAGTCCAGGGATACGAGCATTCGGGAATGACAACCTAAAAAACCGACTAAATGCTCAGGCTCCTAGCATTCTAAAGTAATTTCTTATTAACTTTTTAACTTTCCGCCAGGAGTGAAAAATGACAAGCTTCCCCAGGACGGTTCTTTGCATCCTCTTATTATTGGTATCCGGCCCGGCGGCACAGGCCAAAATAGAGTATGCGAATACACCGCTTACCCTGGCTGACGGACTGACGCCGCAGGTCTACGGTGTTGCCACGGATGACAGCGGAAATATTTACTTTGTGGAAAACGGCGGCATCTGGTGGAAGAGGAGGGGTTCAAGGAAAACCTGTTCCGGATTCAAGGCTACGGCTTTCTTAAGCCTTATGTGGCCGGCCGGGATGAACAAAACCGGCGGAAAAACCGGCGGGTGGAAATCGTCATAACGTATCCTAAAAAGACAAAATAGCTGTCAGGAATTCGCTTTTCAGAGCAAACATATTAGTAACCGTTCACGGATTATGGCATAGAACGAATGCTTTTGAAGTTGTCCCCTCACCCGTTTACGGGAGAGGGTTAGGGAGAGGGTGCCTCAAAAAGCCTGGTAGCTTCCGCTGAAACCTCCGGATGCGCGAGATACGAAAAGCTCGCGGCGCTGGTGTTGAAGGAGAAGGTGGCGGCGCTGCCGGCGGTGGAGGGGGAAATCCGTGAACGGTTACGAATAAAGTTCTTTCCTTATTTCTCTGTCAACAAATGTTTTAATTAATGACTGATAGGGCACATTTTTACGTCGCGCAATGGTTTGCAGGCGATTAAGTACTGCTACCGGAAAACGAATCGAAATTGCCTTGGATGTCGGCTTCAGATTAGGAAAAAGGCCTTTTTTAGTCTTTGACCAATCAACGTATTCACTGGAATCATGCGTCGCCCAAAACTTATCTTCTTCGACTTCGTTTTTAAAATGAGGTATACTCTTAAGTTTTTTCATTATATATTTCCCTCTCCTTTCTGCTCATCGAGCGGGCGGAAATAACTCTAAGTTTGTCTCCTCGCTCTGTAAAGACGATAAATAATCCTCTCCCGGCCATCGTCCGGCCTAAGGCCAAGTGCCTTTTTTCGTTCTTAGAATGCTTAATATCCGGGAGTATTTTCAATTGCTTATCAAAAAATGCTTCCTCACATTCAGTATAACTCACGTTGTGTTTTATCCGACTTTTTTCCAAATTATATTCATCCCAATCAAATTGCTCTGCCAAATAGGTCTTTTCCATGTGTATATATTATGCTATACATCATGACATGTCAATTAGTATATCCCATAACTTGAGGATCAAATTAAGGCTGGATATACTTACCATTTTGCGGTATTTTATTAATATAGAACATTATCATTCTTGGGAAGGGGCGGCGTTCCGGCATGAGTAAATTTCAAGACTCTAATCCTCCCTGGGCGAACTGGCCGGAAGAACAGCTGCTTAATCTTCGAATGTGCGACCTTAAGCTCCGGCTGGAGGGCACTTGCGTGGAAAACTGCGTCCGGCGTGTGTATGCTGAGCTTGAGAGCCGCGGAATCGCTTTTAAGCCTCCGTGTTATCTGGGTGACGAGTGGTTCTCGCCCGATAATATCGCCGCCATCGCGATCCCCTTCTACCTGATGCATCCCCGTTTGAAGCAGTTGGAGCAAAAACTAATGCTGGAAGTGGAAGGCGGTTCGGAATCCGAATGCCTTAAGCTGCTCCGCCATGAGACCGGCCATGCCATCTGCCACGCATTTGCGCTCTCCCGCCGGCCGCAATGGAAATCAATTTTCGGTTCTTCCTCCCGGGAATTCAAGGACTTCTACCATTATCAGCCTTACAGCAAACGCTTTGTCCGGCATCTGGAAAATTGTTACGCCCAGAGCCACCCGGAAGAGGATTTTGCCGAAACTTTCGCGGTCTGGCTGACTCCGGAGGAGGACTGGAAAATTGTCTACCAGGGGTGGCCAGCCCTGAAAAAATTATTTTACGTCGATAAGCTCATGCTTACTTTAAAGGGACGGGGCCCCGGCATCCCTGCAACTAAACTGCCTTTTGATATCCGCCGCCTGCGCCGGCGCCTCAAGACCCATTACCAGCAGCGCCGCAAATTTTATTCCGAAGATGATCCCGGCTTTTTCGACAGTGACCTTTTTCATATTTTCACCTCTCGGGAACAGGTGGAGCACGGCCAGCCGGCCTCCCGTTTTTTACGCCGGGAACGCGGGCCGCTGCTGGAAGTCATTTCCTTCTGGACCCGGGAACGAAAATTCACGGTCAATCGTCTCCTGCGCAAGCTTCTGGCCCGCTGCGACAAGTTGCAGCTTTACCTCCCCCGGGACGAAGCCCGGACGCGGCTAGAAATCACCGCCTATCTCGCGGCCCTGGTCTCGAATTACCTTTTTACCGGAAAGTTCAAGGGGCACGCATGAAAGCTCATCTCAAGGTGCTGCTAATATTCGATATGCCGGTGCGCCCGGACGGAACGGATTATGCCAAGCATTTCCGGCCTGAGGATTGGCAAAATATCCAGGATATTATCGCGGCTCTCAACAAAATCGGCCAGGAAATCCGCCTTCTGGGCATTCACGACCGTATTCGTCCGTTAATTACGGAAATACGCCGCCACCCTCCGGATATCGTGTTTAATCTGCTGGAATCTTTTGCTAATGAACGAAAGCATGAAAGCAGCATTGCCGGGCTGCTGGAACTGCTTAAAGTTCCCTTTACCGGTTCCCCGTCCTCAAGTCTTACTATTTGCCGCAATAAATTATTTACTAAACGTATCCTCTCCCCCCATCGTATCAAGGTCCCCCGTTCGGTAGTTTTTCCCCTGGGGCAAAGAAGACGGAGCCTCCGGCAGCTAAAATTCCCGGTTTTTGTCAAGCCCATCGGGCAGGAAGGCTCGGATGGAATAGCCCAGAGCTCTTTTGCTGAAAACGTGCCGGCCTGCCTGGAACGCGTTCTCTTTTTACATGAACATCATCATACCGATGCCTTGGTGGAAGAATATATTGAAGGCCGGGAATTGTATGCCAGTGTGATGGGAAATCACCGCCTGCGCGTCCTCCCTCTGCGGGAGATTATTTTCACCCAATTCCCGGAAGAAAAACCCAAATTCGCCACGTTCAAAGCCAAATGGGACGAAGATTTCCGCAGCCGCTGGGGTATAAAAAACACTTTTGCCGCCCCTTTGCCTGAGGGCACGGAGCAAAAAATTGCCCATCTCAGCCGTACGGCTTTCCGCGCCTTGCAATTAAAAGGCTATGGCCGTCTGGATCTTCGTCTCACCCCGAAAAATGAAATATACGTGATCGAGGTGAACCCCAACCCGGCGTTGAATAAAGAGGATGAACTTGCGCAATCCGCTCTAAAAGCTAAAATTCCGTACCACGATTTAATCCGGCGGATTCTGCAACTGGGGTGGGAGGTTACTGCCAGGAGGTAGGGCACCCTATGTGGCGGCCAAACCGTAGGAGCCGGCTTCCATGCCGGCCCTATAATTTAATGAATTTACCCCGCCTGAAGTGCGGGGAATTCGCAGTGACGTATTAAGCCTTTATTTCTTTCCCTTCATTCACTTCTTTTACTGCATCCTTAAGGGATAGGCGTATCTTGCCCCGGTCATCGATTTCCAAAACTTTAACCTGCACGCGGTCGCCTTCTTTAACCACGTCCTCGACCCGGTTTACCCGATGTTCGGCCAACTGAGAGATATGCACCAAACCGTCTTTATTCGGAACGACTTCTACAAACGCGCCGAATTCCATAATTTTTTTTACTTCGCCTTCATAGATCTTTCCAATTTCCACTTTGGGTGCCAGACTCCGGATTCGATCAATCGCCGCCTGAACGGCCTTGGGATCACGGGCTGCTATGGAAACCTTTCCACTGTCTTCGATGTCAATACTGGTGCCGGTCTCTTCGGTAAGCTTTTTAATTATTTTTCCACCCGGGCCGATGATATCCCGAATCTGGTCCGGATCGATATTAATGCTCACGATTCTCGGAGCATATTCCGACAATTCCGCTTTGGGCGCGGATATTGCCTGATTCATCTTTTCCAGAATAAACATCCGGGCTTCCCGCGCCTGTTCCAATGCCTGCTTTAACAAGTCATGGGTAAGACCGCTGATTTTAATATCCATCTGGATAGCGGTGATTCCGCTTGCCGTCCCGGCGACCTTTAAATCCATATCTCCAAAGTGATCTTCCAGGCCCTGGATATCGGTCAGAATAGTATGGGTATCTTCATATTTCACCAAACCCATGGCTATGCCGGCTACATGGGAACTTATCGGCACTCCGGCGTCCATCAAGGAAAGCGAGGCGCCGCAAACCGAGGCCATGGATGAGGAGCCGTTAGACTCCAGAATATCCGAGGTTATCTGAATAGTGTAATTAAACTTTTCTTTTTCCGGAATCAAGGGAGCCAACGCGCGTTCGGCCAGCATACCATGACCGATCTCACGCCGGCCGGGTCCGCGAACCGGACGGGCTTCACCCACCGAAAAGGAGGGAAAATTATAATAAAGCATGAAATTCTTTTTATATTCCCGTTCCAACTGCTCTATCAATTGTTCATCCGAGCCCGTGCCTAAAGTGGTAACCACCAGGGCCTGGGTCTGGCCGCGGGTAAAAATGGCGGACCCATGCGGCCGCGGCAGAACATTAATCTCGGCAGTTATAGTTCTTACATCTTTAACTCCCCGGCCGTCCGGACGGATTTGTTTTAAGGCGATATCGCGGCGAACCGCGTCAACTTCAATCTTATCCAGTATTTTTTTGGCATCAGATTCTACGGCCGCAAAAGCTTCTTCCCCGATTTGCGCCGACAGTTTTTGGAGTATAGTTTTTGCAGCTTCCTCTACGGCCGCGCTGCGCGCCTGTTTTTCTTCGGTACGCAGAGCCTGCGCGATTTTTTCCTGATCAATATCCAGGATTTGCTTCTCCAACCCAGCATCGATCTCTTTGATCTCCAAAATACGTTTAGGTTTACCGGCCTTCGCGATTAACTCCTCCTGGAGATCAATGACCTCCCGGATATATTCCTGGCCCACTTTAAAAGCTTCGAGTACAAGTTCCTCAGAAACCTGTTCGGCTTCCCCTTCCACCATTACTATATTATCCCGGCTGCCAGCTACTACTATATCCAATCCGCTGCGGGTCACCTGTTCAAATGAGGGATTGGCCACAAACTCATCATTAATGCGTCCAATCCGCACAGCGCTGAGAATATTCTCAAAAGGAATATCCGAAATCCCCAGGGCGGCCGAGACTCCGATCAATGCCGGGATGTCGGAATTATTCTCCAGATCCGACGAGATCACCAGAGCATAAATCTGCAACTCATTACGCATCCCCTTGGGAAGCTGCGGCCGTATGGCCCGGTCGATTAAGCGGGAGGTCAATACTTCTTTATCGGCCGGTCTGCCTCCCCGCTTGAAAAAACCACCCGGTATTTTACCCGCAGCGTAGGTACGTTCGCGGTATTCCACCGTTAGGGGCAGGAAATCCAATCCCTCACGGATTCCCTGAGCGCAAACCGCAGTAGCCAGCACCACTGTCCCGCCATATTGTACTGTCACCGACCCATGGGCTTGACGGGCTATGTGACCGGTAGTAATTGTAAGTGTACGGCCGGCCACTTCACGGCTGACTAGAATCTTTTCCAATGTAATTCCTCCTTAATACGTTAGCTGTTGCATACCCGCGTTGCTATGCGGTCATGCAACAGAATAGAAATAATACCTTTCTTCATCTTGGATCAAAATAGCCCGTTCTTCAGTGCGGGGTAATTTAATGTATCCACGTCAATGTCACGGTAAACGTACCCTCCGCTTTATTTACGCAGGTTCAGCTTGCTGATAACCGCCTTGTAACGGTTAACATGATGTTTTTTTAAGTAATCCAGGAGGCGGCGCCGCTTGCTGACCAGCATGAGCAATCCTGTACGGGAATGATGATCTTTATTATGATCCTTGAAGTGATCAGTCAAACCATTGATCCGTGTGGAAAGAATGGCGATCTGTACTTCCGGCGAACCCGTATCGCTTTCATGCGTTTTGTTCTCTTCGATCAGCGTTTTTTTTATTTCTTTCACCAAGGCCATATTCTTTTCCCTCCTTGAATTAAAATCTGTCCTAAAAATAATAGTAACCTAAAATATCTGAATTCAGGCTTTTTCCATTTATCGGTTTAGAAAGGGGAAAGGAAAGCCATTTCAGCTTATAAAAAAAACCGGCCGATGCCGGAAAAAAGAAGAAAAATATCACTCCTTGCAGACAGAATCATGGAGTGAGACTTATTATATCGAGGTATATTTTTATCATAGATATTTTTACTTGTCAATCTTTAATTTATAAAACCTTGATTATCTCTCCCTTTTCCTCTTGGTTTTGGCCTTCCGGGCACCCCGGCTTTTCTTCCGTCCGGAGACTTTATTTTTCGCCACGCGGTGGATAACAATATCAATCCGGCCGCCGGAGAGCTCTGGTTCCGTGATTAGGGCTCCCGGCTTGAAATTACGTCCATTAACCGTAATCCGGTTCTTCTTTCCTTTAGACGCCTCTTGAATCCGAAGATTGATTTTGGCGCCGTGATAGGGAAATGCTTTTAATTCAACCTCCAGCGGCTGGGTATAAGCCGGAATACGAACGCGCAATCCGAGAGGATCCGGTTCCAAACCTGCCAGTCCCCGCACGATCAGGTCTATCAGGTTAAGCGCGGCCAGATCAACTCCGGCGGAATTGTCATCCGAGGAACCGGGCAGCGCCAGAATTTGCGAATCCAGTACTACTGCCCGGGCATAATGCCGAAACCGGGACAGAGCCTGAGAGTTTAACTCCGGTTGGAGAAAACCAGCCATCAGCACCTGGTGAGTACGCCTAAAATCAACCCTCCCCCGCCCATAAACTGTATTCGCTGGCTCCGCCTGCGCATCATCCTTGATCATCTTGCAATACTGCCCGCCGGAATTGCGCCAATCGGTATTGGACCATAGTTCGTGCAGGATGGCCGTCCGCTTAGGGGCATCCCCGACTTGATGCAGAACCGCCTCAACCACGCCGGCGGCACGATGCTTAATCGTTAAGCCGCGATCCACCATCCGGGCAAAAGCATAATAACCCCGGCTCCCCAATCCCGGCTCCCAATATTGCCGGGCAAGAGTCTGCTCGCATTGTTTGGCCAAAATCCGATACTTCCCGGCCAATATGGACTTCCTTCCGGTTGCGGCCTTTAAAAGCTTTTCGCCGGAACGGAAAGCCCGGATCGCCGCCATAGCGGGAACTACTAATTGCATCTCCGAGCAGGAATCCCCGGTCCGGATACCGGACCAGGATCGCGATGGTTGCAGGGAAAAGTCATATTCCGGCAATCCGTCACCGGTTCGGTCCATACTAGCCAGGTACTTAAGCAGTTCTTGAATACGCTCAATATTTTCGTCCAACCACTTTTTATCATGGGTCATCAAATAATATTGCCAGCACATAATCAGGGTGTAAGCCGCGTCCGGGGTCTCTGATCGTTGGTCCAGCCAATGGTCCAGGAACTTCTTAACCGTCTTGGTTAGGCCAAAAGCCAATAAAGCGTCCATCCCGGACACAGCTTTTTCCGGCCCAGCCGCGTCCGGCTCCGTGGTAGATGAAAAAAGAGGATACCCAAAGGGATCAAGGCTGGCCATCCAGAAAGTCCAGGATTTAACCGACTGAAAGAGGTAGGTCAAGTAAGGGTCCCGGCAGGTAAAAGTCATGCCTTGTGAATTGGAGGCATTAATTTTCTCCTCCCAACGCCCATATCCGGGATGACGGCGCAGGTTTCCCATAAACCGCGTTACAGTATGACGGTCATACCCCCAGGTCATCCAGAAAATTGAGGTTTGGGGTTGGCCCGGGGCTAAATCCTGAGCCGGGGTTTCTAATGAAACCAACAAATCCGCGCTCTCCGGATTCCGGGTACCGGAAAAAGCCGAAGTCTCCTCCTGGGATTCTCCGCTGGTAATCAAACCGCTTTCCGGTCCCCAGCCGGCGGCTAACCAACTCTCCTCACGTACCGTGCCATCCCTATGATATAAAATGCCGCTGCGCGGATCAGCAAATATTTCATCATCCACTTCTTTTCGGTTTTCAGGATTGCGAAAGCGGGCGGTAATCTCCGGATCATGCAGGCGGGCCTCCAACCGGAGGCCATTCAAAGTATATTTACTCCGGTTATGAACCGTAAAGCGAATGCCCACGGCATGGCTTGATTGAGGATGAAAACATATGCGTGACAGGGCCAGGCCGTCCGGCCATATCCATTCTTCCTTTATCCGGCCGGGTCCCAGGTAAACCGTAACTCCGGCCCCGTCGACTCCCGGAATCAAGCTTCGCCGCTGATCGGCGGTGCGAAGTGAAAATATCAATTTCGAGTTATATTGCCGGTTGCCCGGAAGCAACACCCGGCCTTCCGGCCCGCAATGTTTATTTGAGAAACCTATGCTCTGAACCAGCGGGTGAAAATAGCGCAAACTCAGGCGGGTATCCAGATTAAAAGCGGATGGAAAATGAAATTTCAGACGGGAAAGTTCGGGCGCCCGCGGAAAATACTCCAGCACCACAGCCGCCGGGCGGGTAGTGGTACGGGAGTCGGCATTACCATTAGAATAGGCCGCGCCTGCTCCGTCCGGCTGAAATAACACGCCCAAAACCAGCACGACCGGAACCCATCTGCCGCAACCCTTTTTCGCGGCCATAATACAATTCAGGCCCCGTTTTTAAAACACTTAACCAGCTCCGGAACCACCTCGTGAATATCTCCCACAATACCATAGGTGGCTACCTTGAAAATATCGGCATCCGGATTGTTATTAACGGCAATAATTATATCCGATGATTGCATGCCGGCCAGGTGTTGAATCGCGCCGGAAACTCCCAGGGCAAAATAAACCTTGGGACAGACGGTTTTCCCGGTCTGCCCCACCTGGTGGGAATAGGGTACCCACCCGGCGTCCACTACGGCACGGGAAGCGCCTACCGCTCCGCCTACGGCGGCGGCCAAATCATGCACGAGCTGGAAATTTTCCCGGTTTCCCACGCCCCGTCCCCCGGCAACAATAATATCCGCTTCGGCTATATTGCAGGTATCTTCCACTTCCTTTACTGTGTCCACCACGCGAGCCCGCAGCGTAAGCTCATTTTCCCCAATCTTCCGCTCGATTACTTCCCCCTGCCGGGAGTCGTCACGCGCCAGCGGTTTCATGACCTTAGGCCGGACCGTTGCCATTTGCGGCCGTCTCTCCGAGCAAACAATCGTAGCCATGATATTCCCGCCATAGGCCGGCCGGGTTCCCAGCAGAACTTTTTTATCCGGATCGATCTCCAGGCTGGTGCAATCCGCGGTCATTCCGGTTTTCAACTGGGCGGCCACGCGAGGTATAAAAGAACGTCCGATGGCGGTAGCGCCGGCCAGCAAAATCGCAGGTCTATGTTCTTGGGCCAGGCGGGTAAGCGCCTCGGCAAAGGGTTCATCCTGAAATTTAGCAAACAACGGGCTGTCGAGATAAAACACCTGGTCAGCGCCAAAAGCTATCAATTCATCCGCCGCCGGACGCATACCGTGTCCCAGGAGAACCGCGGTTAATTTTTCTCCCAGGTCATCGGCTAATTTACGTCCCGCTCCCAGTAACTCGTGAGTAACGGAACTCAACCGGCCTTCGCGCTGTTCGGCGAAAATCCAGACATTTTTGGAATCCTTAATATCCATAACGCTTATTCCTCCTTAGCCGGTTATGCTTATTTAATAATATTCAAGGCTTTGATTTTCTGACTCAACACGGCCGCGGCTTGCGCGGCATCACCTTCAATTCTCTCACCGTTATACTCCCGCGCAGGAGTAAAGGTTTTTACCACCCGCGTGGGTGAACCTTGCAACCCCACCTGGGCGGTATCAAAACCGGGCATATCCCCGACTCCCCAGATAATTGGTTCATATTTTTTAGCCTTCATTTTTCCTTTGAGGGATTCCAGGCGCGGTTCATTTATTTCCTTAACCACGCTGATCAGGGCGGGCAGCGGGCTTTCCACGACATCATAACCGTCATCCATTAATCGCTCAGCCCGGATGGAGGTATCACTGATTTCCTCTATTTTCCGAACCCAGGAAATTATGGGTAAATCCAGGCAGGCGGCTACTTCCGGACCGACCTGGGCCGTATCACCGTCCACGGCTTGCTTGCCGGTGATAATTAGCTGATAATCACCGATTTTTTTAAGGGCCTGGGCCAGGGTATAGGCCGTGGCCCACGTATCCGAACCCGCAATCTGCTTGTCGGTAATTAAATATCCTTCATCTGCACCCATGCCTATCGCCTTGCGGATAACCTCCTTGCCCTGGGGCGGGCCCATGGTAATTACAGTAACTTTTCCGCCTAACTTTTCCTTAATCCTAAGCCCTTCCTCAATGGCATATTCATCAAAGGGATTTATTATGCTCTCCACGCCGTCACGTATCAAAGTACCGGTATCAGGGTTGATTTTAACGTTAGTCGTGGCAACCACCTGCTTAATTAAAACGATTATATTCATTTTAAAACCCTCCTACTCAATTAGTCCCAGTTGCAAAAGCAAATTTTCCTAAGCTTGTCATTTCGAGGCGTAGCCGAGAAATCTCCACGAATTCTTTTTAAATAAAAGTTTCCTTGGAGATTCCTCGCTACGCTCGGAATGACAAAATGTGAGAAGTCCGTTTAACTTGACTTTCCGCAACAGGACTAGTCACCCGCTCTTGGCGGCTTCCTTGATCAGCTGCAAGGCGACCTCATTGCGCTGGATTTGATTGGTCCCCTCGTAAATCTGCGTGATTTTTGCGTCCCGCATCATTTTTTCCACCGGATATTCCCGCATATAACCGTATCCGCCCAAGACCTGAACCGCATCCGTGGTCACCTGCATGGCTACATCTGAGGCAAATAATTTGGACATGGCCGAATGCTTGGCATAATGTTTCTCTCCGGAATCGATAGTTCTGGCCGTGGCATAAAGCAGAGCCCGGGCGGCCTCCACCTTAGTCGCCATATCCGCCAATATATGCTGAACCGCCTGAATACTGGCTATGGGCTGTCCAAATTGAACCCTTTGGCGGGAATAATTCACTGCCTCATCCAGGGCTCCGGCGGCAATCCCCAGCGCCTGGGACCCCACGCCCGGCCGGGATGTATTAAGGGTATTTACGGCTACAATAAATCCCAGTCCCTCCCGGGATAAAATATTTTTAGCCGGGACCCGGCAATTAGAAAATACCAATTCACGAGTGGAAGAAGCCCTGATTCCCATTTTGTTCTCTTTCTTTCCGAATGAAAAACCGGGTGTGCCTTTTTCCACAATAAATGCCGTGGCTCCCCGCGTTCCCTTGGCTTTATTGGTCATGGCGATTACCGTATAGGTCTCGGCATCACCGCCGTTGGTGATCCACTGCTTGGTCCCATTGAGAATATAATCATCTCCGTCCCGCAAGGCTGTGGTCTGCATATTTCCGGCATCCGACCCGGCATTCGCCTCGGTCAAGCCAAAAGCCGCCAGTTTCTTCCCCGCCGCAATATCCGGGAGATATTTAGCCTTCTGCTCTTCAGTTCCATAAAGCAGGATCGGAAAAGTTCCCAGGGCCGTAGCGGCCATGGATAAAGAAATTCCGCCGCAGACCTTGGAGAGTTCTTCTACTGCCAGGCAAAGTTCGAAAACACCCCCGCCCATGCCGCCATACTTTTCAGGAATATACAGCCCCATCATATCCGCCGCCGCCATTTCCTTAACAATATCCCAGGGAAAAACCCCTTCTTCATCGTACTGGGCGCGCACCGGCTTCATTTTAGTCTGCGCCAGTTCACGTGCGGTATCCACAATCATTTTTTGCTCGTCAGTTAAAAAGTAGTTCATGCCTTCTCCTCTGCGTATAGGTTATAAGGATTTTTATTTACTGGAATTCATGTTTTAACGCGGACAAGGCCTCGGCGGCCGCGTCCTGGGCTGCCTGTTTTTTTGTTCGTCCCCGGCCATGACCATAAATTCTATCGGAGATTAAGACCGCAATGGCATACTGCCGTTCATGATCCGGCCCGGTTTCCTGCTCTATGCGGTAAACCGGCAAGTCCTTTTTCTGCTTATGGCAAAACTCCTGCAATAGGGATTTATAATCATGCCGGCCGGGTTCCTTAATTTCCCGTTCGATCTCTGCTTCCCAGTACTTGAGAATAAATTTTTCCGCCGCCCCTAATCCGCTGGTTATAAATATCGCGCCCATCACCGCTTCCATGGCATCGGCCAGCAAGGATATGCGATCACGGCCTCCGGTCAAGTCTTCGCCGTGACCGAGCAACAATGCCGGGCCCAATTCCAACTGTCGGGCGCACCTCGCTAAAATGGAAGCAGACACCAACGCGGCTTTAGCTTTGGACAATTCCCCTTCATCCGCCCGTGGCAGCTTATTATACAGCCGTTTGGCAATAACCGCTCCCAGCACGGAATCGCCCAGAAATTCCAGACGTTCATTGGTTTCAGGACTGGTTGGTCTGGAGCGGTCTGAAATTTCATTCTCCCAGGAACGATGCGTTAAAGCCAAGCGAAGCGTCTCGCGGGCGGCAGGTTCAGCCTCAATTTCCTGCATAATCCGTCCGATAACCTGTTCATGCTGACTAGCTGTCATGATTCAGGCAGTGTCGCCAAAAACCGGGTTACAGCAAATCCCCCTAATTTTGTCATTCCGAGGAAACGAAGTGACCGAGGAATCTCCCTGAAAACCAGGGTTTGCAGAGATTCCTCGCTTCGCTCGGAATGACATTGCTGGGTGAAAAAGCTTATTGGAGACAGGCCCATTTAATCTTCAAAACGTTTTACCAGCAGGGAAACGTTATGTCCTCCAAATCCGAATGAATTGGTTATTACATTTCTAACCTCGGTTTTTCGCGGCCCTTCCGGAATAAAATCGAGATCACATACCGGATCAGTAGTCTCCAGGTTCTTGGTAGCATGCAGAATTTGGTCCTGAATGGATTTTACCACGGCTACGAATTCAATTCCTCCAGCCGCACCCAGGGTGTGACCGATCATAGACTTGGTGGAGGATATCGCCAGTTTATAGGCATAATCTCCGAATACTTTTTTAATCGCGAGACATTCCGTAACATCTCCCTGCAGAGTGGAAGTTCCATGAGCGTTAATATAATTGATTTCCTCGGGTCTAACTCCGGCATCTTGCATAGCCAGGTGCATAGCCTGGGCGCCGCCGGAACCATCCGGCAAGGGCGCGGTCATATGGTAAGCGTCATCCGACATGCCGTAGCCGCCGATCTCGGCTAATATTTTTGCCTTCCGCGCTTGCGCATGTTCCAGGGACTCCAGCACTGCCAGGCCCGCTCCTTCAGCGATTACAAATCCGTCCCGCTCGCGGTCAAAAGGACGGCTCGCTCGTTGGGGCTCTTCATTTCTCAGCGAGAGCGCTTTGGCCGAACAAAAACCGGCTACCGAAATTGGCGTAACCGCCGATTCCGAGCCCCCCGCGACAATAACATCGGCATCCCCGCGCTGAATTAAGCGGGTGGCATCAGCCAAAGCATTATTACCGGAAGCGCAGGCCGTCACTACAGCCACGTTAGGCCCTTTAAAACCATTTTTAATCGCAATCTGGCCCGGAGCCATATTCGGGATCATCATGGGTACCAGAAACGGCGAAACCCGGCCTGGTCCTTTATTGAGCAAAACCCTGGTTTGAGTTTCCGCCACACCAATCCCGCCGATTCCGCATCCGACAACTACTCCTATCCGGCTGCGATCCATCGCGTCTATATTCAAACCGGAGTGCTGCAAAGCCTCGTGCGCGGCTACCAGGGCGTATTGCACAAAAAAATCCATGCGTCTGGCTTCCTTACGATCAACCAGGGCGGAAGGATCAAAATTCCGCACCTCGCCGGCAATCCGGGAATCAAATCCGGCGGTGTCAAAATGGGTCATCGGTCCAATACCGGAATTTCCGGCCAGTATATTCTGCCAGAATGATTCGACATCGTTTCCCAATGGCGTAACCGCACCCAGACCCGTTACCACTACACGTTTTGTCATAAGCCCTCGCAAAAAAAAAATGGGAGTGTCGCCAGAAGACATTTATAAAAAAATGCAAAAATTCCCCCGCCCGTTTAACCGCCACGGACGGGGGAACCCAAATTTTTCCGGAAGCCGCCCGCCCCATCTGGATATAACTATGCTTCGCAACTTTTCCGGTTGCCTTACGTTCCACCGCAAGGCGCAATACACTTAGCGGTCGTTTCCAGATTCCCTCTCAGGGTTATAAAAAACAAAAAGGGATTTAAAAAGTCACTTCGACAAGCTCAGTGACCCCGGCGAATCAACCAAAAAACGGTCGTTGAGCCGTTGGCTGAGCCTGTCGAAGCAGTCGAAAAGACCAACGAAACACCGCGCAATACAAAATCGACTAAATACTCAGACTCCTAGGAGCTTGTCGGACTTTAGTCATTCTCCCCCTTTTGTAAAGGGGGCAGGGGGGATTTAATCAATAAAACACCCGCTTTCATATGCAAAATCCCCCTCAATCCCCCTTTTTCAAAGGGGGAAGAGTGCTCAAAATTCACTTTTGTGCCTAAGTCCGACAGGCTTCTAGGCTTGCGTTACATTCGCGTGGGTCTTTATGAAGTTGATGGCATCACCCACGGTTTTTAACTTCTCGGCTTCCTCATCCGGAACATCCATATTAAACTCTTCCTCCAGGGCCATAATCAACTCCACAATATCCAGGGAGTCGGCTCCTAGATCTTCCATAAAAGAAGCTTCATTAGTTACTTCATCGGCATCAACATTCAGTTGATCTACAATAATCTCTTTGATTTTATCTTCTAATGCCACGCTTTTGCACCCTCCTTCTCGTCTTAGTAATATTTCACCTGCGGCTTTAAAAAACCACTGATGTACTATTAATACATAACCATTCCACCATCCACAGTTATAACCTGGCCCGTAATGTAAGCGGCCTCATCGGATGCCAGCCAACCCGCGGCTTTGGCAATATCTTCCGGCTCCCCCAAACGGCCGAGGGGAATCATCTTCTTCAAATTCCCTATAACCTCCTCTGAAAGCTTGTCGGTCATCGCGGTTTTTATAAACCCCGGCGCAATGGCATTCACAGTTACATTACGGGAAGCCAGCTCCCGCGCCGCCGTCCGGGTTAAACCCATTACTCCCGCCTTACTCGCGGCATAATTGGCTTGGCCCATATTTCCCATCAATCCGATCACCGAAGCAATATTAATAATCCGGCCGCCTCTTTGTTTTATCATCGACCGGCTTACCGCCTTAATGCCGTTAAAGGTGCCTTTGAGATTGACCGAAATGACCAAGTCCCAATCCACATCGCTCATCCGCATGATCAAACCGTCCCGGGTTATACCGGCGTTATTGACCAATATATCGAGTCGGGTATATTTGTCAATAATTTTTTTTACGCCTTGTTCAACTTCCAGGTAGTCAGCGACATTTATTTTCAGGGAAAGCACTTCCCTTCCCGTCTCCCCGGACAGCTGCCGGGCGCTCTCTTCGACCTGGTCGGGATTTACATCGGCTAGTACCAGGTCCGCGCCTAAGGACGCCATTTTTCTTGCAATCGCCAGGCCAATGCCCTGCGCACCTCCGGTAACCAAGGCGACTTTATTCTTTAAATCCATTAATCATCCTCCTTTTTATCTCTCAGCTTCAGACAATTCTAAAGCCGCGGCTTCAATCTCAGCCGGTGTAAAAACCCCTAATACCCTGACCTGGGGATCAATTTTTTTCATCAGGCCGCGTAAAACCTTGCCGGGTCCGATTTCTACCATAACCTTTACTCCCATGTCCAGCATCTTTTTCATGGAGGTTTCCCAAAGAACCGAACCGGAAACCTGCTTAACCAGGGCTTCTTTGATTTCCGCCGAATTACCCACCAGAGCGGCTGAAATATTTGCAATAACTGAAATATCCGGAGTCTGGATATTGGTTTTTTCCAGGGTCCGGGATAATTCCTCGCCCGCGCCGCGCATAAAGCGTGAATGAAAGGGACCGGAAACCGCCAGGGGAATCGCCCGGATTTTCTTCTCGCCGGCTAACTCGTAGAATCTGGCCAGGGCTGCGGAAGAACCGGATATCACTACCTGCCCCGGACAATTCAGATTAGCCGGCTGCAGACTGCCATCGGCGGCAGCCTCGCGGCAGAGGCCGTCTGCTTCTTCCGGCGTGATTCCGATTACTGCGGCCATTCCTCCCTGAATCTTTTCGGCCGCGGCCTGCATCAGCTTTCCCCGTTGGTAGAGCAAGTTCACCGCCGACGTAAAATCAAGCGCTCCGGCGGCCAGAAGCGCGGAATACTCTCCCAGTGAGTGTCCGGCGCAAACGCATTTCTCCGGAGATGGTTTCCATTTCCCGGTTAAGACCGTCCAGGCGGCCGCAGTCGCAGTCATGATCGCGGGCTGGGCAATATCCGTGCTTTTCAGTTTCTCATCCGGACCTTCTAACATAATCCGGCTTAGGGAAAAACCCAAAGTTTGATCCGCCAGCTCATAGATTTCGCGGGCCGCCGGGAAGGCATTGATTAATTCCCGTCCCATACCCACAAATTGCGACCCCTGCCCGGGAAATATTAATCCGATCTTAGGCACTAATTTTCTCCTTGTTCACCAGCGTAATATGGAGGCGCCCCAAGTTAATCCGCCCCCGAAAGCCACTAAAGCCACGATCATACCCGGTTGGAGACGCCCGGTTTGTTCGGCTTCCACCATCGCTATCGGCACTGAGGCGGCCGAGGTGTTGCTGTACTTTTCAATATTAATCATCACCTTTTCCATGGAAAGATTAAGCCGTTTGGCGGCGGATTGGATAATCCGCAGGTTGGCCTGATGAGGTATCAACATATCCAGGTCGGATACTTTCAAGCCCGCCCGGGACAGGGCTTCCAATACGCTCTCGCCGATAATCCGAACCCCGAATTTATAGATTTCCTGCCCGTTCATCTTCATATAATGCAACTTCTGATCCACGGTTTCATGCGAAGTAGGCCGGGCTGATCCTCCGCCGGGAATCCAGAGACTTTCTATCCCGCTGCTGTCCGTACCCAAGGTGCAGGCCAATAATTCGCCGCGCACAGCGTCGGCGGTCAGTAAAACCGCTCCCGCACCGTCTCCCATCAATACCGCGGTCGACCGGTCATCCCAGTCCAGCAGACTGGAAAATTTCTCAGAGGCGATCACCAGGACTTTTCCGGCCTGCCCGGCGGCAATCATCTGCGCGCCGACCGTATAGGCATATTGAAAACCGGTGCAAACCGCGTTTATGTCACAAGCCGCCGCATTCGCCGCCCCCAGACTATGCTGGATCAGACAAGCCGTAGCCGGAAAAACCATATCCGGCGAGGAGGTCGCCACTAAGATCATATCCACTTCCGAAGCCGCCACTCCCGCGTTTTCCAACGCCCGTCGGCCGGCTATCTCTCCCAGGTCGGAAGCCGCTTGCTCCGGCGCGGCGATACGCCGTTCCCGAATACCAGTCCTGCTCTGGATCCATTGGTCCGAGGTATCCAACCGCTCCTCTAATTCTTGATTAGTCATTACCCGTTCGGGAAGGTAACAACCCATGCCTGCGATTCCAACCCGCTTAGTTCGTTTCATTTTTCAGCTACCCGGTTTTCCCGGAGCGCAGCCTCAATTTTAAAATTAATGTGCTCTTCGATGAATTTAACACCCTGCAACAGAGCGCTTCTTATCGCCCGGCGATTCGATTTACCGTGCCCGATGGTGGAAATACCATTAATGCCCAAGAGCGGAGCGCTGCCATACTCCTGATAATCCATCCGGCGATTAATCGCACGCAGAATCGGAACAAACATGCCTAGCGATATTTTTGTCAACCACCCGCTCGCCTTTACCTGTTGCTTAATAAACTCGCCGAAGAGGCGTATATTGCCTTCCCCAAACTTCAATAGCACATTACCCACAAAACCATCGCAGATTACTACGTCGGTTCTGCCTTCGAGTATATCCTGACCTTCTATGTTTCCGATAAATTCAATATTTTTTAAGCCGGCAATCAATTTCCAGCTTTGCCGGACGAGTTCATTGCCTTTGGAATTCTCCCGGCCCACCGAAAGCAGCCCGACGCGAGGCCGCTTGACCTTCATCACATAGCGGCAATAAAGCTCGCCCATAACGGCAAACTGGGCCAGCATTTTCGGCTTGGTATCAACATTGGCGCCGACATCCAGGATCGAAGTCCAGCCGTGACTGTTTAAGGAGGGAAAATTCACTAACAGGGCCGGACGGATAATCCCGGGAATTCGGCCCAGATGCAACAAGGAGACCGCCATGGCGGCTCCGGTATTCCCGGCGGTAAACACCGCCTGCGCCTTTCCGGCTTTAACCAATTGATTGGCCAGATGGAGTGAGGATTTCTTCTTGCGGCGCAACGCCATCGCCGGTGGATCATCCATGGAAATTCTTTCTTCGGCGTGATAAACCTCAATCCGCTTAGGGTCGTATTTATATTTCGCCAATTCACTCCGGATAACCTGCTGTCGGCCGGTTAATAAAATCCTCAAATCCGGTTTTTGATTAACCGCATCCACCGCACCAGCTACTTCTGCAACCGGCGCCTCATCTCCTCCCATTCCATCCAGCGCAATAGTTACCATATATCGGCCTTTCGTTTAATACGTTAGCCGCTTCATCTCCGGCTTTCCCGCCGGGGATGAAGCGGTATTGAACTATTGACTTTCTACAACTCGGATCAAATTCCCCGCACTTTGGTGCAGGGTCGCAACTTGGTTTTTGAGCAATTTTACTAAGTTTGTCATTTCGAGGCTCAGCTGAGAAATCTCCAAACACCCTTTTAAATCAAGCATTTTCGTGGAGATCCCTCGCTTGCAGCTCGGGATGACATGCGAAGGATTCGGAATGATAAAGTAACACAAATGCCTCTAAAAACCGGTTCCGACACAGTCTCTTTAGAACAAAGTAATTTAAGCGTTCGCGGAAGCTATGACTTCCTTGCCCCGGTAATAACCACAATTAGAGCACAGATGATGAGGGCGCTTAGGCTGTTGGCATTGCGGACATACCGAAATACCCAGCGGACTCAGTTTCCATTCGGCCCGCCGTTTCCGGGTACGCGCTTTTGAAAATTTTCTTTTGGGATTAGCCATAATCTATTATTCCTCCTGCTTGACGTCTGTATCCGCTTTCTCTGAGCCGCAAGCCTTTTTATTCTCCGGCAAGTTCGGAAGAGCGGCAAAAGGTTCTGCTCCGCTCTTCCGATTACAGGAACACGTTCCTTCCACAAAGCGCGTGCCGCATTGGCTGCATAGACCGGAGCAATCCTCCCGGCAAAGCGGCTTCATGGGAATAGCTAACACTAAAAGGCTGCGAATCTCGTGAAATAAATCCAACTGGCGGCCGCTATAGGAGACAAAGACGGGTTCCTGCTCCCGGCTTTCCGGGCACATCCGCCTTTTCCCGCCTGGTGAATATTGCTCCGCCGGAACAGCCACTAGTAAAAAATCTGCTTGCAGAGGAGCATTAAACTCCATTAAACATCGGGCGCAGGTTAGTTCAACTTCAATTTTAACCCGGCCCTGGAGATATATCTTTGCCCCTATGCGATATACAGTGTACTTTAAAAAAATCGGACCCTTTTCCGAAACATTCTCATCTAATTCCAAATTTAACCCGGAAATCTCTTGAGAAATAATCTTCGGATCTTCCCCAATAGAATCCAGGTTTATTTTCAGTATATTTTTCATAAAAACCAAGAAAACCCCGCCCCCCGGGCGGGGTTTTTATTTAGATAATAACGGCTAAAATTATATCCTCCACTGGAACGCCTGTCAACTGAAAAGCCGGAAAGACCGTTACTGGGCTTCCGGCATGGCCGCGGGCGCGGGCGCCGGCGGCGGCTGGTCCGGAACCGTTGACCCGGAACTGCTGGGAATCTGGCGCATAACCCCCCGATAGCTTTTGGACGAGCGCGATGAAATAATCGAAAGAAAAACCGAGGTGACCATAAATAAAATAGCTAATCCCGATGTCAGCCGGGCGAAAAAGTTTTTACCGCCCGACGACCCAAATACTGTCTGGGATGCCCCGCCGCCGAAAGACAGCCCTACGGTTGATCCCTTGCCGGCCTGCAACAGAACCACAATAATAAGCACTACACAATTAACAATATGCAGCGCCCACAGGAACTTATGAAACATATATCAATTCCTCCTTATATATTCTTTTGGAACTAGTTCCGGTTGCGGAAAGCTTTTTTTAGCGGACTCCCCGCGTTTTGTCATTCTGAGCCGAAGGCGAAGAATCTCCAGGAGACCTGATATTTCAGGCGTTTCCGTGGAGATTCCTCACTACGTTCGGAATGACAAACTTAAGAAAATACGCTTCCGCAATCGCCCCTACCTAACTCTTAAACTTCACCAGGGGAACAAAAGTCTCGACCTTAAGGCTGGCGCCTCCCACCAAGGCGCCGTCAATATCCGGCTGCGCCATAAGTACCTTAATATTATCCGGTTTGACGCTCCCCCCGTACTGAATACGCACTTTTTCCGCCGTTCCTGGGCCGGAAACCTTTGCGAGTAATTTCCGAATCAGCTGATGGACTTCCTGGGCCTGTTCCGGCGTGGCAGTCTTCCCGGTGCCGATCGCCCATACGGGTTCATACGCAATAATAATTTTACTAATTTCCTCGGAGCTCAACCCGGCCAGACCATGAAGCAAATGATCACTAACTACGGCCTCTACTTTTCCAGCCTCGCGTTCCGGCAAGGTCTCGCCGACGCACATAATGGGAATTAAATCCGCTGCCAGGGCGGCTTTCACTTTGCGGTTCACAGTCTCATTCGTCTCATGGAAATACTGCCGCCGTTCAGAATGACCGATAATCACCAGGGAACATCCGGCATCCTTAAGCAAGGAGGCCGAGACCTCCCCGGTAAATGCTCCTGACTCTTCCCAGAACACGTCTTGGGCGCCCAGTTTGACCGGACTGTGCTCCACTGCCCGCCGGACAGTCTCCAGCGACGTATAAACCGGACAGAGAACCACTTCTACATCGGGAACCTCCCGCGTGGCTTCCACTATCTGCCGGGCCAAATCTCCGGCTTGCTCCTGGTTATGATTCAGTTTCCAATTCCCGGCAATAATCGGTATTCGCATTACATTATCCTTTCCGTCAACGCTTCTATTCCCGGCAGCTGCCGGCCCTCTAAAAATTCGAGAGAGGCGCCTCCGCCCGTAGATACGTGAGTCATTTTATCGGCCAGGCCCATTTGGGTAACTGCGGCTACCGAGTCCCCGCCGCCAATAATAGTTGTAGCTCCGGATTCCGCCAAGATGCGCGCTATGGCAAAAGTCCCCTGGGCAAAAGGCTCCATCTCAAAAACTCCCATGGGGCCGTTCCAAATTATGGTTTTAGCGTTTTTAATAATCGCACCGAACTTTTTCACGGTTTCCGGCCCAATATCCATGCCTTGCCAGCCTTCATCTATATTGCCCCGCGGCACTAATTGGTGGTTGGCGTCAGCTCTAAACTCGTCCGCCACAATATGATCGATGGGCAGCACCAGGGTTTTATTCAAATCCAACGCCTGTTTGAGAATCTCTTTGGCCATGGGGACAAGTTCGTCCTCGCAAAGCGATTTACCAATTCCGATACACTTGGCCTTTAAAAAAGTATAGGCCATACCACCGCCGATAATCAGGCTGTCCACCTTGGGAAGCAACTGCCGGATTACTTCAAGTTTCCCGGATACTTTGGCTCCGCCTAGGATAGCCACCAAAGGTTTTTCCGGATCCGTAATCACCTTGCCCAGATATTCCAGCTCTTTTTCCATGAGAAACCCGGCCGCAGCCTGCGCGGCCAAACGGGCCACGCCTTCGGTGGAAGAGTGGGCGCGATGGGCCGAGCCAAAAGCATCGTTTACATATAGGTCCGCCAGCTCCGCCAACTGCCTGGAAAATTCCGGATCATTTTTAGTCTCGCCTTTTATAAATCTAACATTCTCCAGCATAAGGATATTGCCGGCGGCCAGCCCGGCGCTCAGTTTTTCAACCTCCGGCCCAACTACCTCGGGCGCCATAATAATCTCCCGGCCCATTAACTCGCTCAGCCGCCGGGCCACCGGCACCAGGGAGAACTTTTTCCGGTCCTCAGGATCGCCTTTCGGCCGGCCCAAATGCGAACATAAAATAATCCGGGCCCCGGCACCGCTTAGAAATTCAATCGTAGGCAAGGCCTTTCTAATCCTGGTATCATCCGTAATTTTTCCGGCCGCGTCCATGGGCACGTTAAAATCCACCCGCACCAGAACGCGCTTATCCCGAACCTGAAGATCCCGGACCGACAACTTATTCATCATATCCTCCCTAGGAGTCTGTCGGACTTTAGTCTTTCTCCCCCTTTTGTAAAGGGGGCAGGGGGGATTTAATCAATAAAACGCCCGCTTTCATATACAAAATCCCCCTCAATCCCCCTTTTTCAAAGGGGGAAGAGTGCTCAAAATTCACTTTTGTGCCTAAGTCCGACAGCCTCCCCGGCTAACTTCATTTCTCACTATATTCCGGTGTAATTCCGGGCGCCCACAGGGGGGCGCCCCTACAAAAACACAACGGCAAAAATATTTCAGTAGTAGAGACGCAATATTTTGCGTCTCTACTGTTTGGCAATAAATTTCACCAGGTCTACGACCCGGTTGGAATAACCCCACTCATTATCATACCAGGACATTACTTTCACCATATCATCTCCACTGACATAAGTACAGAGCCCGTCCACAATCGAGGACGCGGGATTGCCGTTAAAATCCTTGGATACCAATGGTTCCTCGCAGAATTCCAGATAGGCGCTCTTTTCAGCCGCTGCCTTGAGGGCGGCATTAACGGTCTCGCGGGAGGCGGGTTTTTCCACCTTGACCACCAGATCGACCAGTGAGACATTCGGCGTCGGCACCCGGATCGCCAGGCCGTCCAACTTGCCTTTCAACTCCGGCATTACCAGACCAATAGCCTTGGCCGCGCCGGTAGTAGTCGGTATCATGGAGACAGCCGCAGTACGGGCGCGGCGCAGGTCCTTGTGAGGACCATCCAATGTCACTTGATCATTAGTATATGAATGAATAGTGGTCATAAGCCCGGCAATAATGCCGAACTTATCTTGCAGCACTTTAGCAACCGGGGCCAAACAATTAGTCGTACAAGAGGCATTGGAAATAATATTATGCTTATCCGGCTGGTATTGGTCCTCATTGACCCCTAATACTATAGTGATATCCTCGTTTTTGGCCGGAGCGCTGATAATGACTTTTTTCGCTCCCGCGCTGATATGCGCCGAGGCTTTCTGGGCATCCGTAAACAGACCGGTGGATTCTATAACCATCTCTACGCCCAAATCCTTCCACGGCAGCTTAGCCGGATCACGTTCGGCCAGAACTTTAATCGTTTGGCCGTTAACTGTGATTTCCTTATCCCCGGCCTTAACCTCGCCCGCAAATACTCCGAAAATCGAGTCATACTTTAACAAGTGCGCCAGCGTCTTCGCGTCCGTCAAATCATTAACCGCCACTACTTCAATATCCTTCGCTTGATTTTCCATGATCACACGAAGCACACTGCGTCCGATACGTCCAAACCCATTAATTCCCACTTTCACGCTCATAATTAAAGCCTCCTCGATAATAATTTTGTGTTTTGATTTATAGCCTCTGTCCAAGGATTCAGAAGAGAGTAAGATAGAATCGTCAGTTAAAAGCTTAAAATAAACGGGGGATATTCTCACACATGCCGAGGCTGCTCGTCAACGGTTTTTTATATCCATTTTTTCCGTTTTAGAAACATCAGCATTCCGGCCATAGCGATCCCCATAAGTCCCAGCACGAAAAAATATCCCTTCCATCCGGTTATGTCAAGATAAGCTGTTGTATGTTTCCTTGAAGCCCAATTTCTGCCACAGGCTGTGGCACTTTTATAACCGGTTGTATTTTTCCAACAGGCGGTTGCAAAATTGGCGAGGCTCCATACTCCCGTGCAAATCGAATTATATATTCGATATTCCTCTCTGAAAATTCTTTTACTTCCGGTAATTCATAACGGTTATCTCGCGCCAGCTGCGGAATAACCGCCGCTCCCCATCCTTTCTTTCGCTGGGGCAGTATAAAAACCCTAAACGTCATAACCGTTCTCTTCAGTTTCACGATGCTTTAAGTTGTCAAAGTTAACTCCAGCCCCCTAGAAACACCCCCACTCACGTGGGGAAAACTACCTCAACTGCTCCGCCTGATGAGCGACAATTAAAAATACCTGTCAACGACAATTAGAATTTCCGGAAT
>CBDUZI010000039.1:0-25152 GCA_965371665.1 uncultured bacterium | reverse complement strand
AAATACAATTTAATACGCAGATTAGCTTTTTCAACGTTGTTAAGTCCGACAAGCTTCTAGGATACTCCTGTTTTTATTGTTGGGGGAACCCCTGGACTTCCCCCAACGCAAGGCCTGATCTTTTTTCCCTGCACAAGCACTTGCTTTAAAATACAGGACTATGCTATAGTAACGCGATTAGAAATTAATTTTTAATCGATACCGCATACCGGCAATTATAGGGCTACGCATGCGTAGCCCTGCGTTCCGTGGGTGGCGTGTAAAAACAGCATGAAATATTCATGTGCGGGAAAGCGAATAGCTATATACAAGTAAACTCGCATTTTAGAAAGGTGAAGGATAGTGCCGGAAATAACCGAGGAAAGTGTAAAGAAAATCGCCCGGCTGGCTAACTTACGGCTGGACGCTGATGAAACGGCACGCTTTACGTTGGATCTGGAAAAAATCGTGGAATATATGCATAAGCTTAACCAGTTGGATACTACCGGTATTCCCCAAACAGCTCATGCTTTACCCATGCAGAACGTATGGCGGGAAGATCAGGTGCTTCCCGGGCTTGAGCGTTCTGAAGCGCTGGCCGGGGCGCCGGATGTCAGGGATGACTGTTTCCGGGTTCCGCGGATTTTAGAATAACCTGGGAAGGAAATTATGGATCTGCACGAATATTCGGCGCTGGAACTTAGGGAAGGCATTGCCCGGGGAAAATTTACGGCCCAGGAAGTCTGCAAGACGTTTTTCACCCGCATTCGGGCCTGGGATCCGAAGTTTAAAATTTTTCTGGCATCGGATGAAGCGGGCGCGCATAGTGCGGCCACTGAGGTGGATCGCAAGCTGGCAGCGGGCGAAGCAGCCGGTCCCCTGGCCGGCATACCCCTGGCCCTGAAAGATAATCTCTGTACCCGCGGTTTTCCAACTACTTGCGCCTCGCATATTCTGGAAGGATGGAGCCCGCCCTACAATGCCACGGTAGTGGAACGGGTTAAAGCGGCAGGAGCAGTTCTGGTGGGCAAGGTCAATATGGATGAATTTGCCATGGGATCCTCCTGCGAGAATTCGGCTTTTTTTCCAACCCGTAATCCCTGGAACCCGGATTGCGTGGTGGGAGGCTCTTCGGGCGGATCAGCCGCTGCCGTGGCTGCGGACCTGGTTCCCTTGGCACTGGGATCGGATACCGGCGGATCGATTCGTCAGCCGGCCGCATTTTGTGGAGTGGTGGGCTTGAAACCGACCTACGGCCGGGTTTCACGTTTCGGCCTGGTGGCTTTTGCCAGTTCCATGGACCAGATAGGACCTTTGGCACGGAGCGTGGAGGATACCGCCTTATTGCTGTCAGTGATCGCGGGTCATGACCAGCGGGACGCGACCAGCACGGATATGCCGGTTCCGGATTATTTGCTTCGGCTCAAGGATGGTGTGAAAGGTCTGAAAATCGGACTGCCACGAGAGTTTATTTCCGCCGGGATCCAGCCGGAAATAAAGGCGGCGCTGGAAACAGCTCAGAAAGTATTTACCGATGCCGGCGCCGAGCTAATCGAAGTTGATCTTCCGCATGCCGAATACTGCCTGGCAGCGTACTACCTGGTGGCCACGGCCGAGGCTTCATCAAATCTGGCCCGTTACGACGGAGTGCAGTACGGCCGGAGGGTATCCGGGGAGAACCTGCTGGAAATGTATGGTGCCACGCGCGCCGCCGGATTCGGCGCGGAGGTGAAAAGGCGTATTATGCTGGGAACTTACGCGCTCTCGGCCGGATATTATGAGGCTTATTACCAAAAGGCCTTGCAGGTTCGTACTTTAATCCAGCGTGATTTCGAGCAGGCCATGACCAGGTGTGATTTAATCCTGACACCGACCTCGCCCACCACGGCTTTTGGCTTGGGCGAGAAGATGGAAGATCCCCTGACCATGTATCTTTCGGATGTTTTTACCATTTCGGCCAATCTGGCAGGGCTGCCGGGGATCTCGATTCCCTGCGGTTTTTCTTCGGAAGAGTTGCCGATCGGATTACAGTTAATCGGCCGGGCGTATGATGAAGAAGCCCTGTTGCGGACGGCTTATGCCTATCAATCCCGGACGGATTGGCACAAGCGGAGGCCGGAGGTTTTTGAGAATGTGTCGTAATAGCTTTTTAAAGTTGTCATTCCGAGCGTTGAGCTCGGAATCTCCACGAAAACGTTAAATTTAAAAGGACTTTTGGAGATTTCTCAGCTGCGCCTCGAAATGACAAACTTCATAAAATTGCTTATAAATAGTATTAGGCTACAGTAGCTTTAAAAGGGTGGAGAAGCTTTAACTATTAATTTTTAAATATAATAAATGGAGGAGTAATATTATGCTTTGCAACAAGTGTGGAAACCGGAAACAATTTCAGTCGCTGATCACCTATTATGAGCCGGTGGAAATCTGGGAGTTTAATGATGACGGGACTTTAGGACGTTTTAACCAGCCGGATACAGGCGATCTGGATATTAAATTATCCTGCCCGGTCTGCAATGCGGAAGACATTGATTATGAGGGCTATGATCTAAAAACCTTTGTAGAAAGCCCGCTGCAGCGTTTGGACGGGGATAATTGGGAAGCTAAAATCCAAGAGTGCGAGAAAAAAGCGTAAACCGGGCAAGATGCCCGGGGCGCCCGGCGGGGATATTTTTTCAAGGAATTGAATATGGATCAGAATTATGAAATTGTTATTGGGCTGGAAGTTCACGTTGAACTAGCCACGGATTCCAAGATTTTTTGCCATTGTCCCACCGCGTTTGGGGCGCCGCCCAATACTCAGGTATGCCCGGTATGCCTGGGATTGCCCGGAACCCTGCCGGTGATGAACCGGCAGGTGCTGACTTTGGCTATGCGTGCGGCCTTGGCTTTGGAAGCCACACCGGCCGAGCATACCAAATTCGACCGCAAGAATTATTTTTACCCGGATCTGCCCAAAGCCTATCAGATATCCCAATTCGATCAACCCCTAGCCCTCGGGGGTAGCGTAGAAATCACCACCCCGGAAGGCACGAAGCGGATAAGGATTACGCGCGTGCATATGGAAGAAGATGCCGGCAAACTGCTGCACCAGGGAGCCGATGGAAGGCTGGGAAGCGCCGGCAGCTCGCTGGTGGATTATAACCGTACCGGTGTCCCGTTGATCGAGATCGTGAGTGAACCGGATTTGCGCTCGGCTGATGAAGCTTATGCTTATCTAACCGCCTTGAAAGAGATACTGCAATATACCGGAGTTTCGGATTGTAATATGGAAGAGGGAAGTCTGCGTTGTGATGCCAATATATCAGTGCGCCTTCGGGGTGAGCAGGTTTTGGGAACCAAGACTGAACTTAAAAATATGAATTCTTTCAAGCATATCCGTTCCGCTATCGAGTATGAAGCCCGGCGGCAGATTCGGGTATTGCAGGAAGGCGGACAGGTGGTTCAGGAGAGCCGTCTCTGGGATGAGGAAAAAGATGTGTCCTATTCCATGCGGAGTAAAGAAGATGCTCATGACTATAGGTATTTCCCGGAACCGGATTTGCCGGTTATCACGATTACCGCGGAAATGCGTGAAGCCATAAGCCAAAGCCTGCCCGAACTGCCCCAAGCCCGGCGGCAACGCTTCCGGCAGAAGTATGACTTAAACGAATATAGCGCCGGGGTTTTAACCTCCTCCCGGGAATTGGCCGATTTCTTCGAGTCCATGGTGGATTGCCAAGCGCCGCCTCAGGCGGCCTGTAACTGGCTGACCGTGGAACTGCTGGGCAAACTAAATGCCGAAGGCCGCCTGATTACTCAATCCCCGGTTGGTCCGGAAAATTTAGCCAAATTGGTATGCATGATCGAATCCGGAAAGATATCCGGAAAAATCGGCAAACAGGTATTTGCCGAAATGCACCAGAGCGGAAGTGCGCCGGAAGATATTGTCGCTCAGCGGGGATTCTCCCAGATTTCCGATCCCGGTGTCCTGGGAAAGATAGTAGACGAGGTTCTGGCCGCCCATCCCGGACCAACGGCGGAATACCGGAGCGGCAAAACCCAAACCATGGGATTCCTGGTAGGACGGGTTATGCAAGCGTCCCAGGGCCAGGCCAATCCTAAAGTGGTGAACCGGATATTGCAGGAACGATTGGGATAAATATAGGAGGCTTTTTTTCTTGACAGTAGCAGCCCCTGAGTCCGGCTTAATGGTCGGCGCGGAAATTATGCTGACAGTGTATGCTTTGGCGTACGGCGGGGAAGGCGTTGCCAAGCATAAGGGAATGGTGGTTTTTATCCCCGGCGCACTTCCCGGCGACGAGGTGTGGGTTCATATTCTCCGGGTAAAAAAACGTTTTGCCCGCGGAGAGATACTGCAGATTGTCAAATCCTCTTTGGATAGGATACCGCCTTTCTGCTCCCAGGCAGGAATGTGCGGAGGCTGTACCTGGCAGCAATTGGCCTATTCCGCTCAGTTGAAAGCCAAGCAAAGCCTGGTGGAAAATGTTCTTCAGCATGTCGGGCGTTTGAAGTCCATACCAGTACATAATATTATTAAAGCCGCGCCCCTGACCGGTTACCGGCATAAAATACAGATTCCGTTTCAAGGCGAAGCCGGAAAAATTCAGGCCGGATTTTACGTCCGGCAAACGCATAATATTGTGCCAATCGAAGAATGCCCGGTTCAGCCGGCGGCCGGAAATCGTTTGTTCCGCGCGGTCCAGGAGCTTGTTCAGGAGTTTGAATATTCCGGCTATGATGAAATGAAGCGCCAGGGTCAGGTGCGGCACTTGGTGATCCGGCTGGGTTTGCACACCCGTGAGATTCTGGCCATGCTGGTAACCGGCGAGAGCGGGCTGCCGCGGATTTGCGAGTTTGCGGAGGAACTCCGTCACCGGATTCCCGAGGTAGTCGGAGTGGTACAGAACATTAACCCGGCGGCGACCAATGTGCTGCTGGGTCCGGAGTTCAAGCTGTTGGCCGGCCGGCCGTACTATTACGAAGAGATTAGAGGTATTCGATACCGGATTTCCGCCCCGGCTTTTTTCCAAATCAATCCCTACCAGCTTTCCAACCTGGCCGAGGCGGTCTTGCAGGCAGCGGCTTTGTCCGGCCGGGAGACAGTAGCGGATTTGTTTTGCGGGGTAGGTTTTTTAACGCTGGAATTGGCACGCCACGCCCGTATGGTCCTGGGCATTGAATCGGTTTGCCCGGCCCTAGAGGATGCTCTGGTCAATAAGCATCTTAATGATTTTTCCAATGCCGACTTCATTGCCGGGGACGCCGGGGAAGAAGTAACCAGATTAAGAGCCAAGGGATTTGCGCCGGAAGTAGTGGTGCTGGATCCGCCGCGCAAAGGGTGTGATCCCGCGTTATTAGCTCAACTCCTGGCTTGGGCGCCCCGCCGGATAGTATATGTCTCCTGTAATCCCGTAGCCCTGGCGCGCGATCTGGCCGGTCTGGCGGAGGGAGGGTATCAGGTTAATTATATTCAACCCCTGGATTTCTTTCCGCATACTTATCACGTCGAAAGCGTAGCCAGCTTAACGCGTAAAAAATAAACGAGGCTTGCATTGTCCAAAATCCTTATGCTTATCGATGGTACGGCCCAGCTCTACCGGGCGTTTTATGCGATCCGCTCTTTAACTGACCCTCGCGGCCGTCCGGTGCAGGCGGTATTCGGTTTTGCGCATATGCTTCTCAACCTGATTAACCGCTACCATCCTTCTCACCTGGTAGTGGTTTTTGACCGGCCGGAACCAACCTCGCGGCATAAATTATTTCCCGCCTATAAAGCTCATCGCGAAACCATGCCCGAGGATCTCCAGGCCCAAATACCCATGGTCAAGGCCTTGGTTAATGCTTTTGCGCTTAAGCTTTATGAGCAGGCCGGGACGGAAGCTGACGATATTTTAGTGACCCTGGCCCGCCAGGCCGGCCGGAAAAGCATGGAGGTTTTGATATTCACCAGCGATAAGGATATTTTTCAGGTAGTAAACTCCCAGGTTAAAATTCTGCGTCCCAAGCGCGGGGGAAAAGGTGAGTACGAGCTTTTGGATCAGGCCGGAGTTGAGCGCGTCTTTGGAGTGCCCCCGAAACAGGTAGCTGATGTTCTGGCGCTGATGGGAGATACTTCGGACAATATACCCGGGGTTCCGGGCGTGGGTGAAAAAACCGCGTTGGAATTGATAAAGGAATTTGGATCGCTCGAACAGGTCTATGCTTCCCTGGATATGGTCAAGAAAGCCAAGCTCAAAGTCCAGTTGGAAACTCATCACAACCAGGCCGAATTCTCTAAAAAGCTGGTGGAAATTTCAGGAGACGTTCCACTGGACCTGGCCTGGGAGAAGTGCCTGGTGCCGGACGCCATTCCGGAGTCAGCCTATTCCCTGATGGCGGAGTATGGATTTAAAAGCCTCCTGGCATCCCGGCCGCCGGTTGTTTCCACGGCTCCGGCCGGGTGGACCGAGGGGATTTCCATATCCGCTTCTTCGGACGCGGTATTGCAACAGGCCCGTCAAAATGGAATTCTGTCCATTGCCTGGCAGGAAACCGGCGTGGCCCTGGCAGCTGATCCCCGGGTCGCCGTGTTTATTCCCTTTCCGGAAGAAGGGCTAAGCTCCGTGCTTACCGGCGGAGAAACCTGGGTGGAACTGCTGCGCGATCCGCGGATTAATAAAATCAGTTATGATTTTAAACCGCTGGAAAAGGTTCTGCAAAAAACCGGGGACGGAATACCAGGGCCCAAGATTGATCTGCATTTGGCCGCCCATTTGCTCGATCTGCCGGCGAATCGGTCAAACGATTTTATTTCCCGCGTATTGGGAGGTCCTCCGCCAGATGATCAGCCGGCCCTGGCAGCCTGCGCTTATTTGATTATCGCCAAATCCATACCAGGCCAATTGGAAGCCCGGGGAGCAGACCGAATCTACCGGGAAGTGGAAATGCCGCTGCTGCCCGTGCTGGCGGGAATGGAAGCGCAAGGAATTGCCATTAACGTAAGTGCGCTGGAAGCCATGTCAGAGCAGGCCGGCCGGGAACTTAAGCAAACCGAGAAGGAAATCCAGGTTATGGCCGGCCGGGAATTTAACGTCCGCTCCACGCAGCAATTGGCTGAAGTGCTTTTTAACCAGCTAAAGCTCTCGCCTGGGAAAAAAACCAAAACCGGCCGTTCCACCAGCGTGGAAGTTCTCGAGAGTCTGGCAGCGGTACATCCCCTGCCGCGCAAGGTATTGGAATACCGTCAGTTGCAGAAATTAAAATCCACTTATCTGGACGTCCTGCCGGGCTTGCTTGATCCCCGGGACAGCCGTTTGCATACCACTTTTCATCAGGCCGGAACAGCTACCGGCCGGCTTTCTTCTTCCGACCCTAATTTACAGAATATACCTATTCGGACCGAGCGCGGCCGGGCCATTCGCCGGATGTTTGTGGCGGCTGGGCCGGAGCAGCGGATGCTTTCAGCCGATTATTCTCAAATCGAATTGCGTTTGTTGGCGCATCTTTCGCAGGACACTCAAATGTGTTCCGATTTTGAGGCCGGTCTGGATATTCACCGGGCCATGGCCTCCGAGATTTTCGGCGTTGCCCGGGATCAGGTGACGTCGGAAATGCGTCAGCAGGCTAAAACCTGTAATTTCGGGATTTCTTATGGCGTGAGCCCTTATGGGCTGGCGCGCCAACTGGATGTTTCCCTCGCGAGAGCAAGAGGATTTATTGACGGGTTTTACCAACGTTATCCCGGAGTGCGGAATTATTTGGATGAACTGATTAAAGCGGCCCGCCGGAATGGTTATATAACCACGCTTATGGGAAGGCGGCGCTTAGTGCCGGATATCAACTCGGCTAATCGCAATATCCGGGAGGCCGGGGAGCGTATAGCCATTAACACTCCGATCCAGGGCTCGGCGGCGGAGTTTATCAAGCTGGCCATGATTCAAATAGACCGGGAACTACGAACCGGTAAATGGAATTCGCGCATGATTCTGCAGGTTCATGATGAATTATTGTTTGAGGGACCGGAGGCGGAAATGCCGGAATTGCAGGAGCGGGTAGTGGCTTTGATGAGCCGGGTTTGTCCCTTGCGCGTGGCTCTGGTCGTGGAAGCCGCCTGGGGCCGGAATTGGATGGAGGCGCATGCCTAAACGTCCTCGCGCGCCGGTAATAATAATTACCGGCGGGATTGGTTCCGGGAAAAGCACGGTGGCCGGGGTTTTTAAAAAACTCGGCGCCCGGACTATTGAGGTTGACCGTTTGGCCCGGCGTTTACTGAAACCCGGCAGCCGCGCCTGGCATGAAATTCTATGGGGATTTTGCGGGGCGAAATTACGCGGCAAGGATATCGCCGGCCGGAATTTAAAGGCCGCCGATTTCAAGGACGCCCACGGCCGGCCTTTGCCCGAACTTCCCTGGGTAATCAATACGGCCGGAATAGTCCGCCGGGATAAACTGGGGGCTGCGGTATTTAGCAACTCCCGGGCCCTGGCGGTTTTAAACCGTATTATGCATCCCCGCTTGCGCAAACTATTGAACGCTAAAATCGATCTGCATCATAGACTCTCAACCCGGCCTTTGGTTCTGGATATGGCGGTTTACCCAGAACGGGCTTTTAAAGGATTGGGAGATGTGGTACTCTGGATAAGAGCCCCCGGAGGAATGCGGGCCCAACGCCTGGCGGACAGCAAGCGGCTGAGCCTGGAGGAAGCAGCGGACCGGGTGAGAATTCAGTGGAAGGACGAGAAGTTTGCAAAAACCGCTGATTTTATTCTGCCTAATCTCGGTTCCGACCGGGACATTCGTCAGGGCGCAAAAAAAATCTGGCCACGCCTTTTAGCCCGGGCGGCCGGGAGTTAATATTATGCTGCAACGATATTTAGACCGATATCCCGGATTGCGGTGGATTTTAATCCTGCTGTCGCTGGCAGCCTTTCCGGTACTTGATGCGGCTGCTGCCCTCACGGAAAATAGCGTGTGGTTCGCCTTAGCGATCTTACCGCCGCTGGGAGCTGTATTATGGCTGGGCCCGGTCGCGGGCAGCGGCCTGATAATCTTCGCGTGTTTATTTTTTTTACTGGAAGGTCTTAGGTTTTCGGAACCGGGGATATTGTGGAATGTCCCCATCCTGCTATTGATGTTATTCCCCATTTTCTTGTTTATCCGCCGGAGAGAAAGAGCGGAACGCCTTCATGGGGAAGATGTGAGCCTGCTGGAAGAACATCTGACCTTAACGCGGGAACATTACAAGAGTGATCTGGTGATTAATATTTCCAATCAGAAAAAATTCCAGAAATATTTTCTCTTAAACAGAATTTCGCGGGTTTTCGGGTCCCAACTGGAACTGGATAAATTAGCCGAGGTGGTTATTCGCGAAGTCCAGGAAATTATGGGTCCGGAACGGGGACGTTATCTCCTGGCGTACAACCAACCTAAAAAAGAAGCAGCTCTGACGCGCAGCGCACCGGAGACTGAGAATACGGAAGCTATTCTCGAAGATCAATTCGGGCTCTGGATTTTTCAGCACCGGACTACGCTGCTGGTTTCCGATACGCATAATGATTTCCGGTTTCAGTCCCTGGGCACGGATTCCATGATTCGCAGTCTCATGGCGGCGCCCTTGTTGTCGGAGGGACGGGTACATGGAATTCTACGGGCCGAAAGTCCCTGGCCCCTGATGTTTAATACCGACGATCTGCGGCTTTTTACGCTGTTGGCGGATTTGGCCGGGGCGGCGGCGGAGAACGCCCGGCTTTATAAACGCGCCCGGGAACTTGCGATCACGGACGGCCTAACCAGACTCTACCTGCGGAGATTTTTTAACCAACGTCTGGAGGAGGAGTTCAACCGGTTTCGGGAATCCGGGCTGCCTTTCTCGCTTATCATCCTGGATATTGATCATTTTAAACGGATCAACGACCGGCTGGGACATCCGGCCGGTGATCAAATCCTGATCCAATTAGCCCGAACCTTGGAAAACGAAGCCCGGGTGGCGGATATTCTTTGCCGGTTTGGCGGAGAGGAATTCGCCATGATTTTACCCAATACGAATATTCAGGGCGGAAAGATCATGGCGGAGCGTCTCCGGGCCAAAGTAGGAGAACGGATATTTTGGACCCGGCAGGAGAAACTCCGGATTACGGTCAGCGTCGGAGTGGGAGAATGTCCCGCCCACGCCATCCAAGCCAAGCAATTGATCAAGGTGGCGGATACGGCCTTGTACCAGGCCAAGCGCAGCGGACGCAACCGGGTATTGGCGGGAAGCGAGGCGGCATGACCAGACGCGGACAAAATAGAAGTGTTCTGGCGGGGATTTATATTCTGATTTTGTGTCTGTTTTTTTTAGGTCAGGATCCGGAAAATTCCCATCATTTTGCTTTGCTGCTCTGGCCTTTGATTATATTAGCCGGCTATTGGGAAGATACTCCGGGAGCCCTGACCGTGACCGTGCTAAGTGCGGTCACGGCCGTAGCCGGCAGTCTGCTGGGATTAATATCCCACGCGGCTGCGGCCGCTGATGTTATAGCCATGGGATTGATATTCGGGTTAACCATGATGCTTAACCGGGATTGGGAAGCCCGGTTAAAAGCGCATAAGGCCGTCCGGACACCCCGGGAAAAAGATTTAGCCAAGGTGGAACGTAAGGCCCGGCTGATTCGCGAACAGCTGGAAGAATATGAGAGCCGGCTGAAGGACTTGATAAAGCTCTACGAAGGAGCCAAAAGACTTTTGGGCATTCTGGAATTACACCCCATGCTGGCCGAGGCCCGCAGCGTAGTAGCGCAAAATTTCCCCCGGCATTTCGGGCCCCTGGCTGACGGGCAGGTCCGGCTGGCATTTTATATCCCGGAGGAGGAAACCGATAATTTTCAAAAAGCCGAGGCGCGCGGACATGAAATATCAGACATAGGTTTTCCGGAGAGACTAGCATCCTCTGATTTGCACTGGGAACCGGATAAAATTTTAAATCCGCTTCGCGTGGGAGATATGATGTTGGATTCCCGGCTTAAAGTATTGGCCGGGAATATCCCTTTTCATTCTTTAATGATCATTCCCCTGATTATGCACGAAAGAGAGATCGGCATCATGATGCTGGCTTCTTATGCGGTGAGTGCTTTTAGCGCTGTGGATTTCAACCAGGCGGAAATTCTGGGCAAACAGATAGTTTTTGCTCTCCGGAAAACCCTGCTTTATCATAAAGTACAGACACTCTCAATTACCGACAGCCAGACCGGTCTCTTTGTTCACCGCCACTTTCAGGAGCGGCTGCAGGAGGAAATCCGCCGGGCGGAAAGGTATAACCAATTTCTTTCGCTGATTATGCTGGACTTAGATCATTTCAAGCGGATTAATGATCAGTATGGACATCAAGTAGGCGATGCGGTTCTGAGCGAGACGGCAGCCCGGTTGGAAGAGAAGGCCGGGAGCACGGCTTTGGTTGCGAGATATGGCGGGGAGGAATTCGCGGTTCTGCTTCCCAATACCCCCAAGGCCAAGGCCTTGCAGATAGCCAAAGCCATCAATAGCTTTATCAAAGTCAGCTTCATCGATGTGGGCGGAGTCCACTTGAATATAACTGTTTCGGTTGGGGTCAGCACTTACCCGGAAGATGCTCTGGAACAGGAGGCCTTGATTACGGCAGCTGATCAAGCGCTTTACGAGGCTAAACGCAACGGGCGGGATTTGGTGATGGTTTATACTCCCAGCTTTGACAACCCTGCCAATTAAATAACGTAAATTAAAAAAAGATTGACAGGAAATAAAACCTCGGCTATACTTTTATTTACCTACCAAAGCAAAGTGGTCTTAGTCAGCAGTCCGCGCCGTTACCCTAGATAATATTGGGGTTCTATTCCAGTGAAGATTGTTAAGTCAGGGTTTGAAAAAAATCCATGAGGAATTAATTTTTGTCGAAGATTGACCAATACTTAATATTAAAAGCAGTTATGCATAAGCCGTTTAGAAACTAAAAAAAAGGACATAAAGCACTATTCTATAAAAGCAAGAGGCCTCATTTCCTTATCCAGCCGGGACGAAACCAGGTGAAGTATTATAATTAGTAAAACCGGCATAAAATATAAAATTAAAAACTGTCATAATTACTTCCGCTCTGGAGTGGAGTATTATCATTATTAGAAGAAAGGATGTTTTATGAATGTTACGGCATTGAAAAATAAAAGTATCTCGGACTTGAATGGATTAGCCAAGCAGCTTCAACTCTCAGGAGTTTCCGGTCTGAAGACCCAGGAATTGATTTTCAGGATTATCGAGGCGCAGGCCCAAAAAAATGGTCAGATTACAGCGGAGGGTGTGCTGGAAGTACTTCCGGATGGATTCGGATTTCTCCGCTCCCCGGATTACAATTACTTGCCCGGACCGGATGATATTTACGTCTCGCCTTCCCAGATTCGTCGTTTTGATATGCGGACGGGTGATACTATTACCGGCCAGGTGCGTCCCCCAAAAGAGGGAGAACGTTATTTTGCCCTGCTCAAAGTGGAAAAAATCAACTTTGATTCACCGGAAAAGCAAAGAGATAAAATTCTTTTCGACAACTTGACACCCATCTATCCCCGGGAGCGTATTAAATTGGAGTATGACCAGGGCGATATCAGTTCCCGCGTTATGGACCTGTTAATACCTATCGGCAAAGGGCAGCGGGGATTGATTGTCGCCCAACCCCGAACGGGAAAGACAATCCTGCTGCAAAAAATAGCGAACGCCATTACTGCGAACAATCCGGAGATCTGGCTGATAGTGCTATTAATTGATGAACGGCCCGAAGAAGTTACGGACATGCAGCGCTCGGTTAAAGGGGAAGTGATTTCTTCAACTTTTGACGAGCCGGCGGACCGGCATGTCCAGGTGGCGGATATGGTAATTGAGAAGGCCAAACGTCTGGTAGAGCATAAGCGGGACGTGGTGATTCTGCTGGATTCCATCACCCGGCTAGGCCGCGCGCATAACACCATCATACCATCTTCCGGAAAAATTCTCTCGGGGGGCGTGGATTCAAACGCCCTGCAGCGGCCTAAGCGATTTTTCGGTGCTGCCCGGGCTCTGGAGGAAGGGGGAAGCCTGACCATTATTGCCACCGCTCTGGTGGATACGGGCAGCCGCATGGACGAGGTTATTTTTGAGGAATTTAAGGGTACGGGCAATATGGAACTTTGCCTGGACCGCCGGCTGGTGGACAAAAGAGTTTTTCCGGCCATTGATATCAGCCGGTCCGGAACCCGCAAGGAAGAGTTGCTTATACCTGCGGATGACCTGGCCCGAATCTGGATATTAAGAAAAGTATTGAATCCCATTTCCATGGTTGAGGCCATGGAGCTCCTGATTGACAAGATGGGTAAGACCAAGAACAACAAGGCTTTTCTGGAAGCCATGAATGCCTGAATTCCATAATGAAAAGCGGATACGGCTCAATAAAAAATCGGATGCCATTAAATAGTATCGGTTGCGGAAAAGATTTTTTCTTATTACCGGAGTTATGTCATTCCCGCATGTCTTTAGCGGGAATCCAGCATACCCGCCTGTCCTGGATGATTTAGTCCAGGGATAAGATCATTCGGGTATGACAACCCTTTCAGAAAGCAACCTTTCCGCCAAGATACAAATTGCTTGAAAAATAAAAAGTTAGTGTTAAAATAATCGAATGAAATTTTATCAAAAAACTCCCGGGAAGACCGGTTTTTTTGGAGGAAAGAAAAATGAAACCCAAGATTCATCCTAAATATGAAGACACAACTTTTACTTGCGCCTGTGGTAATGTGATAGAAACGCGCTCTACTATTCCGCCGCAAGTTAAAGTGGAAATTTGCTCGGGTTGCCATCCCTTTTTCACTGGTACTCAAAAGCTGGTTGATACCGCCGGACGGGTTGAGAAATTCCGCCGCCGCTACAAACTTAAAGAATCCTAGCGGTATTTAATTTAATTAAAGTAAGAAACTCACCATTCACTTCTGCGCCCCGTGGGGGGCCGGAACAGGTGAGTTTTTTCTTTGAAAGAGGTTAGGTATGCTGGTTAAACTGCTGCAGCATACCCGGGAGCCGGAATTGGTAGTGGCGCAGGCCGCCAAACTCTGCTATTCTGACGCCGGGCTTGAGGCGATCGCCGAAAAATTATCGCCGGAAACCAACGCGGATTTTATTCGCCGCCTGATTGCCATGGGACATCTGTCGGCCTTGGAACACGCCTCTTTTACTTTTGGGATTGAAGGAGTCTCCCGGGCGCTTACGCACCAATTGGTGAGACATCGTTTGGCCTCCTATTCCCAGCAGAGCCAGCGTTATGTGTCCATGCGTGATTTCCACTACATCACTCCTCCGGCTTTGTCCGAACAGCCGGAACTCCTAAACCGTTTTAAAACGGTGATTGATGATATCGGCCGGGTCTACCAGGAACTCCTGGAAGCCGGAATTCCGGCGGAGGATGCCCGTTACCTGCTTCCCAATGCTTGTGAAACTAAAATCGTAGTCACTATGAATGCCCGCGAACTTCTGCACTTTTTCCGCCTGCGTTGCTGCCATCGGGCCCAGTGGGAGATTCACGCGCTGGCGGATCGGATGCTGAATCTGGCCAGGAGTGTGGGGCCTAACCTTTTTCGCCAGGCCGGTCCGGGTTGTATAAACGGACCGTGTCCGGAGGGGAAATTATCATGTGGTAAAATGCCCGAAGTACGCCAAAAGTACGGAGGAGAAGAAATTAAATCTATCGAATAAGTTTGTCGTTTTTTGTAAGGGCGCCTCCCTTGTCCTGAGCGAAGTCGAAGGGTGTGGCGGCCCTTTTTCCCGCAGCAGATACTAGGAGTTTATAAAGTGTGGAAAAAATTAAAACAGATCGAAGAACGCTTTACTGTGCTGGAAAACGAACTGGCCGATCCGGAACTGGTGAATGATCAAAACCGCTTTCGCCGGACGGTTCAGGCGCATGCTGAATTATTGGATGTAGTCGAAAGCCTGAGAAGTCATCACAAGTGTGAGCAGGAACTGCAAGAGGCCCGGGGATTGGTTTCGGCGGGCGGAGAATTAGCGGAACTCGCGGCGGAAGAAATACCGGCGCTGGAGAACAAGTTGGCAGAGCTGGAAGAGCAGCTCAAACAGCTGCTCGTTCCCCGGGATCCGCATGACGGCAAAAATGTATTTGTCGAAATCCGCGCGGGAACCGGCGGGGACGAAGCTGCTCTTTTTGCGGCGGATCTTTTCCGAATGTACAGCCGGTGGGCAGAGAACAAAAAATGGAAGGTCGGCATTATCGACTGCAGTCCCACGGCCTTGTTCGGGTTCAAGGAGATAGTTTTCCAGGTGGAGGGAAAAGAAGTTTACCGTAATATGAAATACGAGGCCGGCGCACATCGGGTCCAGCGGGTTCCGGCCACGGAAGCATCAGGGCGCATTCATACTTCGGCCGTCACCGTGGCAGTTTTGCCCGAAGCGGACGAGGTGGAAGTTGCGATTAATCCGGCCGAGGTACGGGTGGATGTTTTCTGCTCTTCCGGAGCCGGCGGTCAGAGCGTGAATACCACCTACTCGGCGGTTCGTCTAACCCATCTTCCCAGCGGCATTGTGGTCCAATGCCAGGATGAACGCTCCCAGTTGAAGAATAAAAATAAGGCTATGAAGGTTTTAAAAGCGCGCCTGCAGAAAGTCCGGGAGGGGGAACAATCCAAAGAATTAGCTGCGAACCGGAAAGAGCAGGTCGGCAGCGGTGATCGGAGTGAAAAAATCCGGACTTATAATTTTCCTCAAAACCGGGTTACTGATCATCGCATAGGAGTGTCTCTCTATAATTTAGAGGCCTTTATGAACGGGGAAGTTCGGGAGCTGATACGAAAATTACAAACGGCGGATCAGGCTGTCAAGCTAGCCCAGATCTGAGGTCCTTTTCCGGCGCGTACGCCGGGAGGAAGAAGTGAAATATTGTTCACGCAGCGCCAGCTGACCCTGGGCGCAAGTGCCGAGGGCTTGCCATTCGCAGCCGGCGCAGATACGGGAGAATTCTTCCGGTGGCAGAGCGGCGATGCGTTCATTGATTTCCGACAAGGAATAGCGATAACCGGGTTTTAATTTCAAGGCCCGCAGGGTCCGCCGGTCGAATTCCGCGGCGGCTGTCCCGCGCGGTCCGAGGTGCCGGCTGGAACATTCATATTCATGGTGCGGACAGCTTAAGCAGATATCATCAAATCCCGGGCGGATGATAATATTCTGCACCCGGCCGGACGCGATTAACTTGACAGTTCTTTTCATTTCATGGATAAATTCAGGGGAGTAACCGTACCCCTGGAAGCCCAGCCGGCAAAGAAGATGATGAGGACGTAAAGTAAGCCGCATGAAATTATCAGCCTCCTGACCTGGAAGAAACAGAAATTAGTTACTGTCTGAACCGCAGTACCACAATCTACAGAAACTACGTTAAATTATGAATCAATCGCTGTCAACTAAAAAGCAATTAAAAAATGAAGCGCCGGATGTTTGCCGCCTGCTGGTCTGGGCGGCGGAACAATTCCGGGCGGGCGGGATAGACGCTCCCCAGCGCCAGGCTCAGGAACTTGTAATGCATATCCTGGGAATATCCCGCATCCGCCTGTTGGCAGAACCCGGATTGAAAATGAGCGCCGGAATCCAGAAATGTTTTAAAGATTTAGTGCATAAGCGGCTGGCAAGAATCCCGCTGCAATATATTTTAGGTCACGAGGATTTCATGGGTATCCGGTTGCGTGTCGGTACTGGAGTCCTTATTCCGCGGCCCGAAACTGAACTACTGGCGGCCGAAGCATGCCGGGTTTGTCAAGCAATGAAGGCCCTCCGGTTGATCGCAGACTTGGGTACCGGATCCGGCAATCTGGCGCTTAGTCTGGCGTTCCGTTTTCCTAAAGCCTTAATCTACGGCGTAGATTCTTCCCCCCGGGCCTTATACTGGGCCAGACTTAACCGTCGGCGTCTAAAGACCGGACGAGTTCGTTTACTGTGCGGCGATGCCGAGCTTCCAATTCCCAAGTCGCGGTACGGTGAGTTTTCACTGGTAGTGTCCAATCCTCCTTACATACTCCGTTCGGATATTCCCGACTTGCAGCCCGAGGTCCGATACGAACCGCGATCGGCGCTGGACGGCGGTCCGGACGGTTTAAGCGGTATTCGACGGATATTAAAAGCCGCGGTCCGGCTATTGCATCACCAAGGCGCCTTGGTCTGTGAAATAGGTATGGGACAGGCGTTAGCGGTTAAAAAGTTGTTCAAGAAAAACGGGTTTATTGACATTGAGGTAACGCCGGACTGGCAAAACATTCCCCGCATTGTTTCCGGGAAATGGCAATCACCGTAGGGGCCGGCATGGAAGCCGGCCCCTACGGTAGTTTTAATACGTCACCGCGAATTCCCCGCACTTCAGTGCGGGGAATTTAATAATCCCATTACTATTAATGGAGATAGTAAATATTTTGTTAGAAAAAAATTCACTTATTCAAAAAAATAGGGTATAATTATAGAATAATTATTAAAATAAATTCAAAAAAGGTATATATGCATATGAGAAAAAAAATATCCTTTTCCTCCAAACTTCAGATATTCGTTTTAATTTTGGCCGCTTTAATTGTAGGGAGTATTTCAGCGGTTTTTTCCACTTATCTGGTGCATTCCGTAAAAGATTCCTTCTTCGGAGTTACTTCGGGTTTTGCCTATTATATTCTCCGGAGTCACGACATATCCGGCGCAATTTCCCGTAAGACCTTGCCTGCGGTTGAAAAAAAAATATCGGCTCATCTGGAACTCCAGGAGGAGATCCTTTATGTGGCCTTGATCAACAATCAGGGAGAAGTGCTCCTGGATACTACCGGCGGAGATGTGGAGGAAATATTTTTAAAGGATAAGAAAAACGATTGGATGATAAAGGATAAAAAAGAAAAATTTTTCTTCCTGCGCCAACTCCCGCTAAGGGAAAAACACTTTGATGTTGCCAATGTTATACTGCCTGTTTATTATCAGGGTGAAATATGGGGCGTGGGCGTGGTCGGAGTTTCGGCCGATTATCTTTTTAAATATGCCCTGCCGCGGGCCGCGGTTTTTGTCGTGATTTTATTCGTGGTTTTTCTCTCTTTATCCGCTGTGGCCTCGATTGCGCTTATTCGGTTTTTATTTAAACCGGTGCGGGAGCTTATCCAGGGCGCGGAACGTATTTTTGAGCAGGATTTCGAAACCGAGGTGCCGGCGTACGGGGATGACGAGATTGGTAAGTTGGGGGAAACCTTTAACCGATTAATGAGTTATTTAAAGGATTTTATTTCACGATTACAGGGACAGACTTTATTGGATCCCTTGACTAATTGTTATCGCGAGGACTTTTTTAATAAACAATTAAGCATTGAACTGGAACGTTCAGAGCGGTTTCACGATTCCTTGTGTGCCGGCTGGATTATAATTTCTGGTTTTTCCGAACTGGCGGATAAATACGGGACGGTAATCGGGGAAAAACTAATCGAAGCCTTTGCCGAAATTTTGAAAAAATCCACCCGGCATATCGATGTTCTTGCACACAGTGGAGACGGGAAATTCGGCTTGATTCTTCCAAAAACCGATTCCGAAGGCGCCTTGGTGGTGATAGAACGTATTCTCTCGGCGATCCAACGTATTTCCTACCAGGATGAGATGGGTAGAACGGTCGGACATTTAAGTGTTAATTATAGTCTGGTATCTTATATGCTGGAAGAAGATGCCGCCCGGCCTTCCTCCCTGGATTTTTTAAAGCAGTCCCGGATGAGATTGGACAGTGTCAGGGAGCAGGGACCGAATCGCGGCAGCATTACCAATTATAAACAACCATGAGCTAGACCGAAAAGGAGGATGAATTCATGAACATTCGTTACCTTATTTTATTGCTGGGAAGTTTGCTGCTGGCGGGCGGCATGAATGCCCGGGCTGACTGGCTGGGGCTGATGAACAGCGGGAATGCTATAGATAATACCGGTTTCACAGACTCCTGTAACATGGATATCGGCTTTGATCAGAATAACAACGGCATCAGTATTATTATACAGGAGGACTCCTTTTATAGAAGGGTGTTTGTTTCCAAACAGACTTATGGCGGCGGCAAGTGGGGGCCGGATGATACGCCTATTAATCTGTATCTTAATGGTCATACCATAGATCCGGATATGGATATTCTGCCAAGCGGAAAGGGTATATGCGCGTATGCCCAGAATATTAGTGATAAAAACCGTATTTACGGCAATTCCTTTGATGGGGTTTTTTCGAACGTGCTTAATGGTTCCGATCCCATTGATACGGGGTTGGACTTTAACGCGGAACAGCCCAGCGTGGCCAGATTGAATGATAATACGGCTATTATTGTTTTTCTTCAGGCCAGCGGAGCGAATAACCGGGTTTTTGCCAGCAAGTGGGAGAATAATGCCTGGTTTTTATGGGGAGGGGCCACGGGTTGGACCCCGGTGGCTAGTTCCGGCCAGCCGATTGACGGCCAGGAGTCGCAAAAATCCGCCCGGCCCTGCCTGGCTAAAAGCCAGGACAGCGAGGAACTGTTCTGCGTTTTTGCCAAGGGAGAGATTATCAATCAAAAAAGCATATATGCTTCGCGTTATTTCAACGGCCAATGGTATATTTGGGGAGTCGGCGGCGGCTGGAGGATCATGGGTAGTCCGGATGTCCTTTCCAAGGCTATAAGTGTAACCGGCAGCAACCTGGATGCCGACTCTCCCCGCCTGGTTCCACTCTCCAATGGCAGGATGCTTTGTGTTTATGAATTAATGGATGAGTCCTCGAATAATCGGATTCACTATACCTTATACAATGGCCAGGATTGGGTACCCGGAGTTCCGGCGGCTTTTGTGGATGTGGCCGGAAGCACCGTATCAGCCTCGGCCCCGGATATAGCCGTAAGTCCCCAGGGTAAGGTGATTTGCGTCTATGCCAAGGGAAATACCAAGAACGCGGTTAAACATGTTTATGCCGTGGAATGGGATGGAGCCGATTGGACGGCCATGGATAATGGCGAATACATCGACCGGGTGGATAATTTGGGCACAACGCTTACGCCCAGGATTGAATTTGATAACCTGGGCAATGCCATTTGTGTATTTCAGCAGTATTTTGGGGTAAAAAAACGGATATATGCCAATTATTTCCAGGGGCCGCCTTTTGTCTCCTCCATTTCTCCGGATGGCGGCGAAAATAACGGCCGGGTTACGATTACGATATATGGAAATAATTTTGCCGATAAAGGCACTCCTAAAACCCGGATAGAAGCCTGGTTGAGTAAAGATGCTGAGCCGGTTATTCCAGGAGAAAATATTTTGGTACATGAACCGGGTTCAACGTATGCCACGGCCCGGGAATTCACGGTGGAGTTTGACTTAAACGGCGCGGCGGTCGGAGACTGGGATTTAGTGGTGGAAAATCCCGACGGGCAGCGTTACACAGCGGAAAATATTTTCGGCATAAACTGGCCGGATCTGGAAAAAGCGCATGTCTATCCCAACCCTATTCGTCCGGGCAGCGGGAGCGGGCAGGATGCACGGGTTTTACGCTTTTTTGATTTAACCCGGGAAGCGACGATTCGCATCTACACGCTGAAGGGAGAACTGATCAGGACTTTAACCAAGAACGACCGTCAGCTTTTTGTGGAATGGGATTTAAGAAATGAGGCCGGCCGGATGGTGGCTCCGGGCGTTTATTTATACCGGATTGAATCCAAAAAAGGCAGTATTATCAAAGGGAAATTCATGATAATCCGCTGAGGCGGAATGTAAGTAGATGATGGGAGGGGAACGCTTATGAGAATCGGACAGTCTGATTTCAAAATGATAAGCAGGCGGGTGTTTATTTTATCGGCCATAGGACTGCTTTTGTGGCCGGCGGAACATGCCCAGGCCGGACCTTTTACGCAGGATGAGACCGGGACCACGGCTGCGGTTTTTTTAAAAGCCCCGGTTAGCCCCCGCAGCGTTGGCATGGGCCGGGCATTCACGGCCATGGCCGACGGGCCGGAAGCGGTTTGGTGGAATCCGGGATGCCTGCTTTCATCCCCCCGGCGGGAGATTTTACTGGAGAACAGTCTTTGGATGAATGAGCTGATGTTGAACACCGTGGCTTATATGGAACCTTTGGGCGAGGGCCATATTCTGGGTTTTATGGTAAACCATATGACCTTTAGTACGCCCATGGCGGGGTATGATAATACGGGCGAGCCTATCGGTAATATTGGATTTACGGATATGGCTTTTTCCCTGTGTTATGCCACTAATGTTTTTGAAATTCCTTTTGGAATAAATGTTAAGCTGATTTCGTCCAGTCTGGATGATGCCTCGGCTATGGGAGTGGCCGGGGACGTGGGAGTTCTTCAGGGATTTTTAAAGGATGATCTGCTGGTGGGTTTGAGTCTGAAAAATTTCGGAACCAAACTGAAATGGGTTGAGGAAGCCTTTGCCCTTCCCTTTGCCATGCATTTGGGAGTGGCGTACCGGCTAATCAACCGGGATTTGACAATCGCGGGGGATATCCAGGCGCCTTTTGACCAGCCGCCGCATTATCACCTGGGCGTGGAGCTGGCCAGAAAAGTCGAAATGACTATGAAGTTTGCCGTCCGGCTCGGTTATCACACGGATTGGCAGGGATACAGCGACGCCCTGAATGGGCTCAACGCCGGGATAGGCTGGGAATGGCGTATTCACCGCCGCCTGCTGGCCCGCCAAGGACGCATGATCGGATATAAGCAGCAGTTGCTTTTCCTCCTGGGCCTGGATTATGCCTGGGCTCCGAATGATCAACTTGAACCCAGCCACCGGTTCGGCTTGCGAATCGGGTTTTAATTGTCTGGGGGTCTGAGCATTTAGTCCAAAATTTAAGTATTCCCCTCCCTTTTTGGAGACTGTGTCGCAACTCTGTTTTTGAGCAATTTCACGAAATTTGTCATTTCGAGGCGAAGCCGAGAAATCTCCAAACGTCCTTTTAAATTAAGCGTTTTCGTGGAGATTCCTCACTTCGTTCGGAATGACAAAGTAACACAAATGCCTCTAAAATTCAATTGCGACACAGCCTCTTGATGGGAGGGGATGAAGACCTAACCTCTCCCCTCGGAGACTGTGTCGCAACGTCGTTTTTAGCACGTGTTCGTCACCCCGGTGAAAACCGGGGTCCAGAAAAGCCTTTAAAATCAACGAGACTGGATACCGGCTTTCGCCGGTATGACGATCAAAAACAGCTAAATTTGCGTTATGACACAGTCTCTCGAGGGAGAGGAATTATTTGCATGAAAATCGACTAATTGCTTAAGTTCCTAGGAGCCTGTCGGACTTAGGCACAAAATCGGATTTTGAGCACTCTTCCCCCTTTGAAAAAGGGGGAGAATGACTAAAGTCCGACAGACTTCTAGGAACATCAACTAAAAAGGAGAGGATAATTATTATGCGGCAGCAAACCAAAATAGAACAACGTAAACGGCGGCAGTTTTGGGTTGAAAAGAGTTTTCAGAACCGGATTATCTGGCGTTTTGTCCTGGTCGTAATCGGAAGTATTTTCTTTTCGCAGATTATCACGGTGGGATTTATCAAACTAAAAGAAATATTGGACCCCGCTTCCCAGGATCTGATTTATTTTAGCAATACAGTGGAAACGATGGCCTTCTCGCGGGTGGCGGAAATATTATGGCTGCCCATGCTGCTCTCTACGCTGATGGGCATTCTCCTGGTCTTAATCTTCGGCCTGTTTTACTCTCACCGGATTGCCGGTCCGCTTTTCAACTTGAAGCGCATGATGCGCCGGGTTGGAGAAGGGGATTTGAAAGCGTCTATGAAAATTCGGAAAAATGATGAATTTCATGATGTGGAAGAAGTTTTTAATCAGATGGTGGAGGCTTTACACCACCGCGTGTGCGATATTAGAACGGCCATGAAAGAATCAACCGGGCCGGGTAAAAAAAAGATGGAGCAAGTGCTGAAAGAGATACAGCTTGATAGATAGGAGTCATATGGTGTGACGTATCGATGGATTCTAATATACGTTTTGCTATGGGGCTTAAGTGTTCCGGCTCAGGCCGTTGAGCGGCGGATCGGGGCGCGTCCCCTGGGCATGGGGGACGCTTTTGCAGCCTTGGCGGACGATATGAATACGCTTAATTACAATCCGGCCGGTCTGGCTTTGGAAAAAAACATTAAAATTTCGATGGAATATGCCAACCTTTATCCCGGGTTGGATGACGGAGTAATCCAGGAGAATCATCTGGTTTATACGCAAACGCTATATGACAGCGGCGGTTTCGGCTTAGGTTGGAACAACCGTGCAGTGCAGGGTGTATACAATGAAAATGAGTTTATTTTTGGCTATGCCATGCGTCCCGGGGAGCAATGGCCGTTGTGGCTGGGATTAACGGCAAAATTATTTTATCTTAATTACACTGATCCTCAAACCCGGGAACAAAATTCCTATTTTGCGGAGGGTTTTGACAAATTTCAAATTGGTTTTGATTTAGGCGGACTTTTTGAAATCATCCCAGCTGCGGATAACCTGCCCGGTATCCGGGCTGGCTTCAGCCTTTTAAACCTCAATCAGCCCGATCTCGGGTTGTACGCCGAGTCGCGGCAGCCTTTAGAATTTCGTTTTGGCGGGAGCGTGGTGTACGGCGAATGGGACAGTGCCTTAGATCTCGTCTATAGAGATTCGCAATTCCAGGTACATGCCGGCTTGGAAAAATGGTTTTTAAACCGTCAATGGGGGGCGCGCGCCGGTATTATAGCGGGCGATGGCACCGGTCTGACCGGAACCATGGGCGGCAGTTATACTCTGGACATGGAAACTATAAAGATACGTATGAATTATGCCTTTAATTACTCCTGGGGAGGAATTAAGGAGACTGCGGGCATACAGCGTCTTTCACTGGATTTTCTATATCCGCTTCCGACCAAGGAAGAATTGGGGCGTATGGAAAAGGAACGCCAGCGCTGCGCCAAGATCGAGTTTAAGAAGAACCGGAAGTCCGCTTTTGCCAGGTATGAGAAAACCCGCGCCCGCTTGGTAAACTTGGAATCCCGGCCGATCTATAACTATTTCAAAGAGAAATTTCAAAGGATGAAAGCTGATGTGCAGCAGGTCACTACCTTGATGGCCAGCTTAAAATATATCCCCGCTCTCCGGCTTTTGGAAAAGATAAATTATTCCATCCAGGAACTGGAAACTCAGTATCGCCGGGAAACGAAACTGCAGGCGGAAGCAGAAAAGAAAGATGCATCCCTAAAAAGAGAGCAGGCGCTAAAACGGGCGGTCTTAATCCGCCGGGTAAAAGCATATTTAATGAGGAAAATACTGCAGTATGCTTCCACTCGCCAGAAGATCAAACGGCTGCGCCAGGAGGTTGATGCCAAATACGATACGGAATTATATACGACTGAAAAAATGATTTATGCCGCGAGAACTCGAATTATAGAGCATAGAGATATCCGGGGATTTTTACGCAACCTGAAAAGTGCGATTAAAATGTTGAAGAAAATCGAGAGTAAAATAACTCAAGATCGGATCACGGGGCTTAGATGAAAAAAACAGTTTTGGTTTTCATAATATGCTGCTTATTTGCGCTAGGCGCGCAAATAACTGAGGCAGCATCTACCCCCACAGATACCCCCACAGATACGCCGACATGGACACCAACAGGAACGCCGACGTATACCATGACCCCGACCTATACGCTGACCGGCACACCGACGGATACCGCAACGCATACGCCCAGCGCAACGCCGACGAATACTCCGGAGGACGATACACCCACAGATACGCCGACCGCAACCCCGACGTATACCATGACGCCGACGGATACGCCCACGGGCACGCCGACGTGGACCCCAACGGGAACGCCGACAAATACCATGACACCGACCTATACGCTGACCGGCACACCGACAGATACCTCGACCGCTACGCCCAGCGCAACGCCGACGAATACTCCGGAGGAAGATACGCCCACAGATACGCCGACGATAACACCAACTTCTACCGCAACACCTACGGATACGCCGACGTGGACCCCGACGGGAACGCCTACCTCAACGCCGACGTATACCATGACCCCGACCTATACGCTGACCGGCACACCGACGGATACCGCAACGCATACGCCCAGCGCAACGCCGACGAATACTCCGGAGGAAGATACGCCCACGGGAACGCCAACGTGGACCCCAACGGGAACGCCGACAAATACCA
>CBDUZI010000038.1:0-25681 GCA_965371665.1 uncultured bacterium | reverse complement strand
CTTATCGGGTATCCAGTGACTTTTAAACCTTTGAAAATCAAAGCCTCTGGATTCCGGCTAAAAGCATGCCGGAATGACATCTTAAAAATGGAATTCAAATGTAAAGAAGTATTGGAGACACAACACTAGTATCTGTTGCGGAAAGGTTGTTTTTTGAAAGGGTTGTCATACCCGAATGATCTTATCGGGTATCCAGTGACTTTTAAACCTTTGAAAATCAAAGCCTCTGGATTCCCGCTAAAGGCATGCGGGAATGACATAACTCCAGTAATAAGAAAAATGTCTTTCCGCAACAGATACTAACTAATTAATCATTTGTGGGTGTTTAATGAATACAAATGCGAAAGATAAAAACGAAATTAAACCAAGTTTTATTGTAAACCTCGGGAAATATTTGAAAGAAAGATGGCGATATTCTCTGACATTTATCCTTCTGGTTATAGCCTATATCCTTCTTCCCTGGAATGACGTATATAATGCAGCAATAAAAATTATAAATGTGTTTTGGCAGAAACTACCGAAGATACATTGGTTATCTTATATAGCTCTTATTTTAGCAGTGGGTTTCTGGCAATATAAATGGGTCTTGTATTTATTGCGCAGAAAACTTGTGAGCTTTTTATTGATAGGTGGTTTCGTATTATTGCCTCTGCTTGGATACTTAACGAACGTGTCCGAGCATTGGCGCTTCATAATGATGCTCGCGGCAGGCTGGATTATCTTAGAGATTCTGGCATACCGCAAATATTCGCCCGCAGAGAAGAGGGAACAGGGATTTGATGAGGCCTTGCAACGACTTAAGCAAGATCGTTTGGAAAGGAAATATTTTGTCCGGCAGGCGCTTGATGTGGCTGAAAAAACGCGGTTTGAGAAAATAGCTTTGGTAGGCCCCTGGGGCTGCGGAAAAACAAGCTGTTTGAATTTTATGGCGGAATATGCGCGCGATCGTAAGATGCCAGTAGTTAATTTCTCTCCTTGGAAATATATTGAAAAAGATGAGATGTGGCAGGCCTTCATCCAGGCTATGGATGCCGGGATAGCCAAATACTGGCGTGTGCCATTCGGTCCCTTGCAGCAAAACAGAATTTTTCGTTGGCTTAATAATTTACTTCGGAAACTGGCAGGTCTGCATGAGGTCGGACTTCTTTTTGAGACCCTTTTAGCCTCGAAAATTGAGGGGAAGTTGCCAAAAACAAGGGAGCATGTGGAAGGAGTTATCAAAAAAGAATTGCAGGGGAAGAAACTGTTGGTGCTTATTGACGATCTTGACCGCTGTCTGCCTGAAGTGACATATGACATATTCACAACCGTACATGAGATACTGAATGTCACAGGCTGTGTGTTTATTTTCGCTCTTGACTGGGATAATACCTGCCATATTATGAAACTAAAAAATAAAATTAAAAGACCGGAAGATTTTCTGGAAAAAATATTTCAATTGAAGATTCAGGTGCCGGAACCGCGCCGGGAACAGCGTGCAATATTTTTGGAGGATGTTCTGAATAAATCCTTTTGCCAAAATGTACGCCAAAAGATTGTCCTGGGTCTGCAAGATGATTTGCCGTCCAACCCAAGAGCATTGAAACTGTATCTGTTTGAAATTAACGCCTTCGAAGCCATAATGTCAGACCGTTATGATTCAGATGATTTTGAATGGCCGGCAATGTACTTGGCGGGTTTGCTGAAAAGGGAATATCCTGAAATTATTAAAGTTATACGCGAGGGTAGCAAATACAATTTATGGGGTGATTCGGGAGATAAAGATGATAATGAAGAAAAGCGTAGTTTAGTTACGGAATATCTATCTGATGAAGAAAAAATCAGAAAATTTGAAGCTTTAATGAAACGCTTTTTAAACGAGGCACAGTATGTTGAGCCCGGTCGTCTTTTTAGGAAAATAACACATGAAATGGATTCATCTGCGAGGATGAGAATATATGATCCGGAATATTATTTCCGGGTCCTGGATTTCCCGGAAGTATTAACTAAAATGGAATACCGGAAATGGAGGGAAGCGGCGAGTGATAATCGCGCGGAGCTTGTTGATAAGCTTATGGATGGAAAAGAACCAATCATGCGGCGGCGCGAGTTTTTGCTTATGCTGATGGATGAACGCTTGGTTTCGCGGTATAAAGCAGTGAATGTATCTGATGGCAACGAGAGGGATTCATTTCTGCGGGAGTGTAAAAACTTAACACAAATTTGTCTAAAAATAGTCAGTGCCGAGACTCTGCATGACAATAGAATACCCTTGTTTGATTTTAATGTATTTGAGAATTGGTTGAATGGCTGTGTGAAGTATGCGTCATGGGAAGAAGAATTATATATTAAGCATGGGGAACTCAGAAACCAGGAAAAAGAATTGACCAAAGTATTAACGAAAAATTGTAAACATATGGCTTCGGAAATATTGGCAAAGTCAGGAATTTTTGATGGTAATAAAAGATTGAGAGAGTCTAAACGTGATTTTCAAGCGACTGTGGATGAATTGGAGAAAGAACTAAAGAAAGCTTTGGCAAATCAAATACTGGATGGTTTTTCAACCTACGGATTTATTGAGCAATATTGGGATAATAACAGATTTGAGCCGGAAAAAAAGTTATTGTTGGAAAAAAATGATTATTTTTACTGTGGTGAAAATATTGTGAAATTACAAGAACTTGCAGGGGAGGCTGGAACTGACCCGGCTATCAGTAGCAATTTCTTGAGCTTAATTAAAACGCTTTTTGATGATGTTCATGGGCGGGAAATGAATACGGATACTATATTCCAGGATGATATAATTCGCGAGATGATCTGGCAAGGCGCCACAGTCCGGGTTTTAAACAACCGCGTAATCGATCTGATGTTAGGTGCTAGAGACGGATATCGCCAAAAGAAGGGAATTTCTGATGAACATTATTTGCCGATTCCAGACTGGGTAGAGAAAACCTATCCTACATTATTTGAAAAATATAAGAAGGAAGAAGAGAAGGTCGGTAATAATTAAAAAATGACATATCTCTAATTAACGGTAATATGTACAGAGTTAGTATTCACCTGACAGCAGGACATCATTAATAAAAAAGCGTATGATGTTTTAGGTTGTCATTCCCGCATGCTTGAAGCGGGAATCTAGTGACTTTATTTATAAAAACACCTAAAAGCCGCTGGCTCCCGGATCAAGTCCGGGATGACATGTGGTTGGTAGGGTGATAGGGGAATTGAAGAAAGTTTGATTATTCAGTCGAGGGACGTGCAAACTGTCAGGTAAATACCATCACAACACAGGTAATATATCAGCCATTCGGTTTATTGTGTTTCCTGGATTCCGGCTTAGAGCATACCGGAATGACAAAATATAAATTCGAAGTGCTTTTGAAACATAACACTAGTGTAGTGTAACAGTAACGGCTTTACAATGATTGACTTTGTTGTATCTCCAGCGTTTTTTAATATTTACTTTTTTTGGCGTCATTCCGGCATGATTGTAGCCGGAATCCAGGAATTTGTTCTTTAAAAAGTTTTTTTCTGGACCCCGGCTACAATCACGCCGGGGTGACGTCTGTAAAGATATTACTGTTACACTACACTAGGAGCTTGGGCAAGTAGTCGGTTTTTTGGGTTGTCATTCCCAAATGTTCTTAAGATGGATGTCAATATTGTGTTTCGCTCATATCCATACTTGATAGGGAATCCAGGAAGTATTTAAAGGATAATAAGTTATATGAAGGATTTTTTCGTATATATTTTGGCGAGCAAGAGAAATGGTACTCTTTATATAGGTGTGACCGATAATTTGATAAAAAGAATATATGAGCATAAAAATGAGTTGGTTGATGGATTTACCAAAAAATATCATATTCATCATCTGGTTTATTATGAAATGACCCCGAATATAAAAAGCGCGATTGAAAGAGAAAAACAATTAAAAAAATGGCAAAGAAAATGGAAATTGGAATTGATTGAGAAACAAAATCCCTCTTGGAGAGATCTATTTGAAGAAATAATATAATAAAACATTATTGTTCAAATTATCTCGATTCCGGCTTTCGCCGGGATGGCACCCCGGTTGTCATTCCGGCATGATTTTAGCCGGAATCCAGGGAAGATATAAAGTTTTATGCGCTTGACTGACATATTACCTTCAACCAGATTAATTACTTTGTTCTAACTGGATTCTGTGTTTCTGAAATCTTAATTCGGATAAGAATGTTATTGGAAAATTTCTGGATTCCCGCTTAAAGCATGCGGGAATGACATGTTGGTTTTGCTTGAAGTGGTTTCCGCAATAGATACTAAATACTGATTACATGCCGGAGTTATAAAAATGACTGATCTGCCAAATAAATGGCCGCGACATGGTTGAGATATACTGGTCACAGCCCATCCGGGCCGTAGGGCAAGGGTTATGGCTGCTGGGAATCCTGGCCGGAAGTCTGGGATGCGGTCAATGGCTTTTAAGGCGGTTGGGGTTTAATCCGAAAGATCAGTTCTCGGAAATGGTTCTGGGGATAGCTCTTGGTCTCGCGGTATTGTCCTACGCGGTTTTTCTTCTCTGCGTTCTGCAAATTCTTTCGCCGCTTGGCCTGGCCGGGCTTACCCTGGCTTGGATTCTAATGGGCAGCCAGCTTTTAAGAAACGAACGCTTCCGGCGGCTGCGGCTGAAAATCAAATCTGGCCAGGTTTTTCAGGTACTGCTGCTGGGTTATCTGGGTTTCAATATTTTAGTGAATTTACTTAGAGTATTGACGCCGGCCGTGGATTGGGACGGAGTGGCCTACCATTTGGCGCTGCCTAAAATATACCTGGTTCATGGGGGATTTGTATTTCGCCCGGACATTTTTCATAACCTTTTTCCGCAATTTACGGAAATGCTGTATATGCTCGGACTGCTTTTTCCGTATGCCACGGCGGCCAAGCTGATACATTTTACATTCGGGTTGCTGACCGCCGCCGCGGTTTATATTTTAGGAAAACATTCCCGGGGTTTTGGGGTCGGATTACTGGGAGCGGTTATTTTTTATGCGCAGTTTTTAGTGCATATTGAATCCGGGACAGCTTTTGTGGATTTGGCTGTGGCCGCATATTTTGCGCTGGGCCTGGTGGCTTGGCAGCACTCGGGCACAGCGCGGAACAATCTCCGCTGGAAATACTTGGCCATTTTTTTTATCGGGATTACGGCCGCGATTAAATGGCAGGGCTTGGTTTTATTAATGCTGGCCGCGGTTTACGGGATTATCCAAATAGGCCTGGAAAAATCTCTCGGCCGGAAGAGTAAATTAAAAGGGATATTGTTTTTACTCGGCTGGGGCGGACTGCCGGTGCTGCCATATTTATTGCGGGCGTGGGTGATGGGCAACAATCCGGTATGGCCGCTGGCTTATAAGCTCTTCGGCGGCCGGGACTGGGACACCCAAATTGCGGAACGGGTTTCCCGGTTGGTGGCGGATTTCGCCGGGATGGGTAAAGGCGTAATCGGATTTTTACGCCTGCCTTACGATCTGGTTATCCATGGCTCTGCCTTCGGAGTAGGCGGCAGGGAATTGAGTATTCCGCTAATCGGAGGTTTCGTCCTGGCAATAGTCTGGTTGTTCTTGGCCGGGCGTGGTTATTTAAACCGGAATTTTTTGCAGAAGAAATACTTTTGGGTCCTTCCGGGTATAGTGGCTTTCCTGATTTTCATGGCAATCTGGTTCTGGAGTTCGCCTCAAACCAGGTTTTTGCTGCCGCTCTTTCCCCTCGGTGCCTGGCTGGCCGGTTGTGGATTATACGGCTTATGGGATCGGCCGGGCAGAGTCGGGAAAATCGCGTCGCTGTGCTTGGGGCTGATGTTTTTTGCTTTTCATCCTCCGGTGCATAAAGATAGCCTGTTGCAGGCACGGGTAATTACCGGACTCTTTCGGGAGGATGATTATTGCGCCCGCAAACTTCGGCATTACCCGGCCTGCCAATATTTAAACCATACGCTTTTTCAGGATGAACGCGTACTGCTGTTCGGCGAAAACCGCGGTTTTTATCTGGATGCCGATTATCTCTGGGGCGATCCCATGATCCAAAAAGTGATTGATTACCGGGTTTTAAAGACTCCCCAACGGCTGCGGGCGCGTTTGCAGGAACTGGGCGTAGGCTGGGTATTATTCCGGACTGATATGTATGATGAGAAATATTTAGACCCGGAAATAGTGCATCTGATGGAGGCGGTATTGGAGCATTACGGAGAAGAGAGGTATGCCCATGGATCGGTAAAGATATTTGAATTGCCAGCGGATAAGTAGTATGCTGTTATGGAAAGACAATACTTTTTATTACTGGAGTCATGTCATTCCCGCATGCCTTTAGCGGGAATCCAGCGGCTTTGATTTTCTAAGGCTAAAAAGTCACTGGATACCCGATAAAATCGTTCGGGTATGACAACCCTTTCTTCGCAACAGAAACTAAATATTATGCTAGAAAACGAGATGGCTTATTATAATTAAAAGGAGAAAAGGCATGGCAGGATTGTTCCGGCAGGCCGGGAAAGCGTTGCAATACTTTAAACTGGCAATGATTTTGCGTCTCCGGGATATTTATAATATTTTAGCGTCTTCCCGGCCGGAACCACCGGCTTTTCCCGGCGAGCTTGAGGAATTCCGGGAAATCCGGGAACGCGCGCGAAAAAGAACGGATATCAGCGATCACCTGATTACCTTGTTCACTGAAACCCTGATTGAAAAACCCCGCCTAATAGTGGAATTGGGAACCCGCGGCGGCGATAGCACATTTGTCCTGGCGAGAGCCGCGAAATTATGCCATGCGAAATTTATCAGCGTGGATATTGTGAATTGCGCTAAAACCAGCGCTTATCCGGACTGGATTTTTGTGCAAAAAGACGATATCCGCTTTGCCCGGGAGTTTAGGTCCTGGTGCCGGGCGCATTACCTGGAACCGGCGATCGATATTTTGTTCATCGACACCTCGCATGAATTTAAACATACGGTCAGAGAGATTGATGCCTGGTTCCCCTGGCTGGCGAAGCGGGCTAAAGTGTTTTTGCATGATACTAATTTGCAGTATTTTTATTTCCGGAAAGACCGCAGCCTGGATATTGGGTGGAATAACCAGCGGGGGGTTATCCGGGCTTTGGAAGAATATTTCGGCTGCCCATTTAATGAAAACCGGAGTTTCACCAGCGTTCGGAAAAATTGGCTGATTAAGCATTGGCCGAATTGCTGCGGTTTCACGATTCTGGAGAAATGGGATAGGCAATGAATCTCACCGCCCGCATTGCCAAGAATTCCCTGGTACTGCTGCTCGCCGGATTGATCAATAAAATATTAGGCGTGGCTTTGGTAATCTATGCGGCCCGCCAACTGGGGACCGAGGGTTTCGGCCGCTATGCCTTTGTGCTCTCTATGCATGCTATCTTTTACATTGTCACGGATTTCGGCCTGGGAACCCTGATCACCCGCGACCTTTCCCGCCAACCCCAACGGGAATCCCGTTATTTCGTTAATATCCTGGCCATACGAGTCCTGCTTTCCCTGGCGGCCGCCGGGGGGATGATAGGCACGGTAGCGCTGCTGGGACACCCGGCCGAAATAGTGGTCTTGACCGTGATTACCTCCCTCGCCCTGGCCTTTACCTGTAATATAGATACCTGTTCCGCAATATTTTACGCTCACCAGCGCATGGAAATCCCGGCCACGGTTTCGGTGGCGGCCAATACCATCCGCGTGGCGGCGTCCCTGGGCGCCTTGGCGGCCGGCGCCGGAGTTATAACTCTGCTGGGGATTTTTACCCTGGCAGCTGCTGTTCACTTCGTGCTTATCCTCTGGATGCTTTTAGTTTTTGTTAAACCGGTTTTTTCCCTGGATTGGTCTTTCTGGAAGAAGATAATGAAAGAAGCCTATCCCCTGGCCCTGGCTAATCTTTTCTCGGTAATTTATTTCCGGATAGATACGGTCATGATTGCGTCCCTGGTTGGCCAGGAAGCGGTAGGGCAATACAATGCGGCTTACCGGTTATTGGAATTTACCATGATCCTGCCGGCATACTACGCGGGCGCCGTATTCCCGGTTATCTCCACGGCTTTTCAGGCCAATCCTCCCAGGTTCATTCTGATATACCGGCGTTCTTTAAAATATCTGCTGGTAGCTTCGCTGCCCCTGGCTTTGGGTACGGCGGTACTGGCGCCGGAAATCATAAATATTCTTTACGGCCCTGAGTATACGGCCAGTATTCCGCTGCTTCCGATTTTGATGTGGTCTTTAGTGCTGATCGCCGCTAACAGCATAAATAGTCCTTACCTGATCGCCATGGGCCGGCAGCGCATAGTGACCCGCCTGATTTTGGTGGGCATGATATTTAATATCATTTTGAACGCCCTGGCGATCCCGCGTTACGGTATTTCGGGCGCGGCTTGGGTGACTTTGATTTCCGAGGTTTTGACGGTCAGCCTTTTTATTGCGGTCTTGCGCAGACCGCTGGCTTTAAACCTGAAGATGGTTCGTCATTTTATCCCCCCTCTGGTGGCCGGCGGCTTGATGTACGGAACCCTGTATTTTCTTCCCGGCTGGAATATAGGCTTCAAAATCTTGTTGGGCGGGGTGGTTTATGGTCTTCTGCTTTTCTTGCTTAAAGCTTTTGATGCAGTAGATTTTGAGCTTTTCGGCCGGGTGCTCCGGCCCGCCCAAACCGGAAAACCAATGTTATGAGGCAAGACCGGGAGCCAACAACCGCGGCCTTGGTTTCGGTGATAGTTTTGAATTACAACGGGGAAAGCATTCTGCCGGCCTGCCTGGATTCGCTGCGCCGGCAGAATTATGCTGCTTTGGAAGTAATCGTAGTTGATAATGCCAGCACGGATCATAGCCGGGAGTTAATCCGAAAAAAATATCCCGAAGTTCGTCTGCTGGCGCTGGATAAAAATTTGGGTTTTTGTGCCGGCAATCATGCCGGCATCCGGGCGTCCCGGGGGGGCTACATTGCCTTGGTAAATAATGATGTTATTCTGCCGCCCGAGTTTGTCCGGGGCTTGTCCGGTGCGCTGGAGAGTAATCAGCAGGCCTGGGTGGCAGGTCCCCGGATTAATAATCTTAATCTGGATATGAGCGCTTATCCCTATAACGGTACTATGAGCCTGACCGGAATTATTATCCAGAATGTTTTTACTTCCCCGCATATAGTATTCGGGGTTTCCGGCGCGGCCTTGATGTTTCGGCGCGAACCAGTGGGCCTGCCCTTTGACGAGGATTATGAATATTTTTATGAGGATGTGTATTTAAGCTGGAGAACCCGGCTGACAGGTCACGAAGTGCTGTACCGGCCGGATATAGTTGTGGATCACATCGGCTCGGCCAGCTTCCGGGCGCAAACTCCCTGGTACAGATGGCTGTGGGAACGCAACCGCCTGATGAACAGCATGTGCTTTTGGAGCTTTCGCACCTGGCTGCGCCTGGGTCCGCTTTTTATAGCGGCGCTGATAACCGAGCAAATAGTGGATGTTTTTTCCGGGCGTTCCCTGTTTCCGCGCTGGAAAGCCTATGCCTGGATACTCACGCATTTAAGGACGATCGGAAATAAACGCCGGATACTTCAAGCCGAGCGGCGTGTTTTGGATTATGAAATTATGCGTCTGATGAGCTGCCGCGTAACCAACGTTGGGAACCTGGGAGGACGGCTGCTGAATCTTGCGGCCCGGGGCTGGTGCATGATCATGAATTTGAAAACCTGGGAACTCACCGGAGAAAAAGGATGAACCGGCCCGGGCCGCTGATTTCCATTGCCGTGGTTAACTGGAATACGCGGGAACGGTTGCTCAAATGCCTGCATGCGCTAAGGGCCGAAGCGGCTTGCCTGGCCCTGGAAGTAATAGTAGTGGACAATGGATCTTACGACCGGAGCGCCCAAGCTGTGCAGGAACAATTTCCCGAGATACTGTTGCTGGCCAACCGGGAGAACCGGGGTTTCGCGGCCGGGATTAACCAGGCGCTGCAACGGGCCCAAGCGCCTTTTTGGGTGCTGTTGAATCCGGATACCCAAATTCAGCCCGGCGCATTGCAAATCCTGGTGCAAGACCTGGAAGCGCATCCTGAGGCCTGGGTGGTGGGGCCTAAATTGCTGAATACTGACAATAGTCTTGCGCTCTCGGGGAGGAGGTTCCCGACCCTTACCCGAACCTGGCTGGAAGGTCTGCTGCCGCGGAAAGCCAGGGATTCGGAATGGTGGAAAAGAACAGTTTTCGGCCGCCTGGATTTTGACGTGCCGGTGGAGGTGGACGAGGTCTCGGGCGCCTGCTTCATGGCCCGGCAGGAGGTTTTTAAAAAAATCGGATTCTTGGATGAACGTTTTTTCATCTACTTTGAAGAGGTCGATTGGTTTATGCGGCTGGCCGCAGCCGGCGGAAAAGTACGCTATCAACCCCGGGCGCGGGTTTTTCACCAGGGAGGAGCTGCGACCGGCCGGATGAAAAATAAAGGAATTTTATTTAATTACCGCAGCCAATTTAAATTCTGGCGTAAATACCGCGGACGCAGGGGTGAGGTTTTAGTCCGGATGATCACCGCATGTCATGCCTTGGCCAGGACCATGGGCAGCCTGATAAAGGCCTTAAGTTTAAGCAAATCCCGGCGGAATTTGTTGGGACAGATGGAGCTTAACCTAAAGGTGTTCCTCTTGGCCCTGGGACTGCGCGCGAGGGAAAAATAGTATGAAAGTCGCCATGCTTACTTCCTGGAACGAACCATGCGGGATTGCGGATTTTTCCCGGGCCCTGGTAACGGCGCTGCAAAGACATATAGATGTTAAAGTCGTTCCCCTCAAGCACGGCCAAACCCAAGCCCGCTATTTCCAGAGCCTGGGCGAAGCCTGCAATGATTGCGATCTGGTGCATATCCAGCATGAATATGCTTTTTATGGAGGGCGTGATCCCTGGAATTGTCATTGGGGAAGTGTGCTCCGCGGGATACGCATTCCCTATGTGGTGTCCTCCCATACCTGGCTAAAACCGTTTATAGGCGGGCCCGTAGGGAAGCGCGTTATGCGATCCCTGCGTTCGGGGCTATATAAAGTTTCCGGATGGCAGCATTATCTGGAAGCCGGTCAATTTGCCGGGGCGCGAAGGGTTATAGTATTCAACCAGGCCTACCAACAGGAATTGATGCGGCGCGGATTGCCGGACGGCCGGGTGGAGTATTTTCCCCAGGGGGTACCGGAAGAGGTGCTTCCCGGGGATGCCCGGGAAGCCCTTTCGCGCTGGGAGCTTAAAGGCCGAATAATTGTAATCTTCGGATTTCTCTTTCCTTCCAAAGGGCATCTTTTAGCTCTGCGTGCCTGGGAACAGGCTTTGCCGAATACTATGTTAGTAATTGCCGGAGGAGAATTTTCCGGGAAAGAAGCCCACTATGCCCGGCAAGTGGCGAAAGCGGCTGAAAAGTTTCCTGAAACCGTACGCCTGACCGGATACCTTTCGGAGCAGGACTTGGCCGACCTGCTGGCAGCGGCGGATCTGGTGGTACTGCCGTATTTAAACCATACCGCTTCCTACGCCCTCTCGCGGGTTCTGGCCGCCGGAGTACCGGTTTTGGCATCAGACCTTGACTGCTTCCGGGAAATCCGGAAAGAAAATCCCTGCCTGGAATTATTCCGGGCCGGAGAGGTTGAAGATCTCTCCGGTAAAATGCGCGATCTTCTGGAAGATGCCGGGAAACGCCGCGGCCTGCAGCAAGCGGCGCGCCGATGGGTGCAAGAACATGGCTGGAATAAAGTTGCGGAGGATACGGTTAAATTGTATAAAAGGGTGTTAAATTACCCCGCACTGAAGTGCGGGGAATTTGATCCGAGATGAAGAAAGGCATTATTTGTATGGCCGCTTCATCCCCGCCTTGAAAGGCGGGGAATTCGCGGTGACGTATTAAGCAAGGCCTGAATCCGCAGAGAGAGAAGTTAATGCCCAACCAGAGAAGCGCTGAATTAATCTTAATGGTTATTACCGGAACCTGGCCGCCGATGGCTTGCGGGGTGGGTGACTATACTTTTATGCTGTGTGAAAATCTCGCGCAGCGGGGTTTTCACGTGCATGTGCTTACTTCCAAGAAAGACCGGCCGGATTTGCAGCATAAAAGCCGGCCCCGTTTGGAGGTGCATGACCGTATTGATAACTGGTCATGGAGTATGCTTCGGACCACAGGGCGGGCGATTGCAGAATTAAAACCCGACGTGATTAATTTTCAGTGGCCCACGGCTGCTTATGGCCGATCCTTGGCCGTGAATTTGCTGCCTTTTTATCTCCGAAAGAGGTTTCCGCATATTCCCCTGATTACCACTCTGCACGAATTGCGCTATTTTTCTCCCTGGTCCCGGCTGAGAATCCGGCCGGCCCTGGAGGTTTCCCGAAGATTGATCCTGGTGGATCCCCAGGATCGCGAATGTCTTTCCCGGCTTTATGCCAAGGCATCGGCCCGATGCAGCGAGATACGACTGGGATCCAGTCTGCCCGGCCGGCCGGAACAATTCAACCGGGAAGCACGCCGGCAGAGCCTGGGTTTTAATGCCCAAGACTTTGTCGTGGCTTTTTTCGGTTTTGCCAATCCACCCAAGGGTCTGGAAAATCTTTTCCGAGCTTTGCGTAGGCTTCGCAATAGTTACCCTGAAATCAAGCTCCTGATGCTTTCCCAGCTTTCCGGGAAAAACCCATATCAGCGGCGGATTCTGCGCGATTTAAACGCCACGGCTTTGCATGCCATTACCACCCGGCCGGAATATGCCGAACCGTACTTAGCAGCCGAGTATCTGGCCAGTGCGGATTGCGCTGTCCTGCCTTTTATCGACGGGGTTTCTCTAAAACGCAGCAGTCTGATGGCCTGCTTGGCCCAAGAGCTGCCTATCATTACTACCTGGCCGGCTTCACCCGGAGTGGATGATTTTAAGCATAATTTTAATATGCTATTAGTGCCTCCGGATGACGCTCCGTCCCTGGCAGCAGCGCTGGAGAGCCTGATTAAGAATCCTGACCTGCGCGTCCGGCTTTCCCGGGGAAGCGCGGATCTGGTCCAGAAATTTTCCTGGAAGGATATCAGTAACCGTTACACAGAGGTTATAAAAGAAGTGATGGAGGAAACGAATTGAAACCGACGGAGAACGAGAGTAAGGGAAGCGCGTGGAAGAATTCAATTATACTGGTAGACGGGAGGCCGGCGCAGGGGCGGCCGCGGGGAATGGGTATTTATACTCTTCGCCTGCTGCCGGCCATGGCCGCAGTTTCCGACCGGCCGGAGATTAGAGTGGCTTTGGCCCGGTGCGCCGGACCGGATCCCTGGCCCGGGCTCAAGGGAATTGAACGGGTTTGGGGATCGGGGAAAAACACCATTCTCTGGGAGCAGAGAGAGCTGCCCCGGCTGGCCGTCCGGTCCCGAGCTTCGCTGCTGCATTGTACTGCCAATGCTTCACCCTGGAAATCCGAAGTACCGCATGTGGTTACGGTCCATGATGCCATTTTTATCAGAAAACTCTCACAGATCTCGGGCGCGGTTTATCCCCGCCAGTTGCTGGCGCATTATTACTACTATTATGGCGCAGCCCCGGGGGCGGCAAGGGCTAAACTGGTTTTGACCGATTCTGAGTATTCACGGTTGGAACTTATTGATAAATTGCGGCTTAAACCCGAGAAAATCCGTGTCATACCTTTGGGTGTGCCGCACCAGCTTGCGTCTCTGCACGAGAGCGAGGTCGGAAAAACGCTGGCGGAGCTTAAAATACCGCGGCCGTATATTTTAGGTTTTGGCGCGATTGATTTGCGGAAAAATACTGCCAACTTAGTCCGGGCTTTTGCGCAAATTCCGTCCCGGGCCGCAGCGACGCTCGTTCTGGCGGGTCTGGAAATGGCCCGCCGCTCCCGGATTCCGAAGTTGGTAAATAACCTGGATTTGAAAGACCGGGTGCGCATTTTGGAGTATGTTAATGAAAAAGAACTAATGGCCTTATTCCAAGGCGCAGCGGTCTTGGCCTATCCCACGCGCGCCGAAGGCTTCGGCCTGCCCGTTCTGCAGGCATTTTATCTCGGCGTGCCGGTAGTTACCTCCCAGGCTGGGTCTATTCCCGAGCTGGCCGGAAAGGCGGCCTGTTACGCTGAACCCGAAAATCCAAATAGCATGGCCCGGGCGATTCTATCCGTGCTGATTGATTCCCAGAAGGCGCATGATTTAGCCATGGCCGGCCATCGGCGGTCCGGACATTTTACCTGGGAGACCGCGGCCCGTAAAACCCTGAGCGCTTACCGGGAAGCGTTGCCGGTCATATAAACTTCGGGGTTTTTCAAATTAGGTAATTGTAGGGGCGCACCAGAGATAATGATTATAAAGAAAGATCATATTATAAAAGGAAATTAAGCAAATGAAAAAGAAGAAGATGCCGGCTTTTAAGTCAGCGGAAGAGGAAGCCAAGTTCTGGGAGACGCATAGTGCGGTTGATTACTTAAGTGAATTGAAAGAATTGGATGGATTGTTTGTTCTTTCTCCCGCTCTGTCCCAAAGCATTAAAGACCGCGCGAAAAAGAAAGCCATATCTCTACGGCTTTCAAACTGGGAAATAGAGCTTGCCAAAAAGATAGCGAAAAATAAAAACATTCCTTACCAGAGGCTTTTGCGGGAATGGATAGATGCTGGAATCAGAAGTAATTATACCGGGCGAGGTATGGTCTCCGGATAATCGGATAGTGGGTAGGATGGGTGAATATCTATAAGGATGTTATCCGGAATCTGACGTTTCCTGATACATGATATTATTTACGGATTTTGTAGGGAACAGGCATGCCTGTTCCCTACGGGACAACCGCAATAATGAGGAATTAAATAAAATACATCAGGGGCAATCCCGCAAAGGGGGAACCGGATGATGTTTTGGAAAATACGTAAAATGATATTGTTTGGTAGAGACGCAAAATTTTACGTCTCTATGGGGTGTGGAAAAAAAGTAAGATGAGGTGCGGTCTTCGGATAACCGGATAAGGAGGGCAGGGTGGATACGATTTTTCCTGAAAATATTTTACACAATCCACTAAGTCTATAGTAATATATCCCTCCATAACACGCGATTTCTTCCCGGTCGACTTCTTAAACTCTAAAACCTGCGAGGTTGGTATGTCTTATATTGTCATGGCGCGGAAATGGCGTCCGCAAACCTTTGAATCCGTAGTCGGGCAGGAACATATTGTCCGGACCTTGAAAAACGCCATACTGGCCAACCGGATTTCCCACGCCTACCTTTTTACCGGTCCGCGGGGAGTGGGCAAAACCACTACGGCACGTCTGCTGTCCAAAGCGGTTAATTGTATTTCACCGGTGGAGGGGGAACCCTGTAATCATTGCGTGCGCTGCGAAGAAATTATGAGCAACGCTGTAACCGATGTAATTGAAATCGACGCTGCTTCCAATGGACTGGTGGACGATGCCCGCGAACTTCGGGAAAAAGTTCGTTATGCGCCCTTAACTTGCCGTTACAAGGTCATGATTATCGACGAAGTTCACATGATGAGCAATGCGGCCTTTAACGCTCTGCTTAAAACCCTGGAAGAGCCTCCGGCCCATTCCATTTTTATCCTGGCCACGACGGAATCCCATAAGGTGCCGGCTACGATTGTGAGCCGCTGCCAGCGTTTTGATTTTCGGCGTATTCCGGCCAAGGAGATTACCGAGCGGCTGGCGGTTATGGCTGCGGCTGAAAACATTACGATTGACGAGGAAGCTCTGCACCAGGTAGCGCGGGCTGCGGACGGCAGTCTGCGCGATGCCCAGAGTCTGTTTGATCAGATTGTGAGTTTCAGCGGTAGCCGGATTGAAACCGCGGATGTAGTGACGGTTTTAGGCCTGGTGGATGCCCAGGTTTACATTGATCTGGTGGATGCGATTGCGGAACGCAATGCCGCCCGGGCTTTAAGCATTATCAACGCTCTGGTAGATTCCGGGGCGGATCTGCGCCAGTTTATGAAGGAATGGGTCGAGTATTGGCGCAGCCTGGTGGTAGCGCAGGTTATGCCGGATCGTCTGGACCAGGTTCTGGATTTAGCCTCGAATATGCTGGAAGCCGTAGCCCGGCAATCACGCCTGTTTGCGTCTGAGGAACTGACCAGCCTGGCCAAACTGGCCGCGGACACGGATGATGAGTTACGGCGTACCCAGAATCCCCGGATTGTTTTAGAACTACTGCTGGTCCGGCTTTGCGCGGCGGAGCGGGTGATCTCCTTGGAATTTCTGTGGCAGCAATTGCAGGATATGGAGACACGTTGGGCCCAAAGTCCGGATAAAGTCATGGCCGCGCCGTTGGCAGGAGAAACGGTTGCCGCCACGGCAGCAAACCATGCGTCTTCCCCGGCAGTTACAGAAAAGGAAAAGCCTTCCGAGGAAGGGGAGCCGGCTTTAATAGTGGATTCACTGGAGGATGCGGTTCCGGATTCTTATTTAGATAAAGTCCGGGCCAATTGGCCGGAAATCATGGAAGCTGTCGGACAGGAAAACCGTGTACTGCAGGCATTACTGCGGGATGTAAAAATAACCGCTGCCGAGGAAGGGCGGGTTGAAATAAGTTGCACATCTGAATATCATACCGCCGGCCTGCAAAAAGAGGAATCCCGTAAAGTCATGGAAAAAGTTATGAAAAATGCGCTGGGACGCGCGACCCGAATACACCTGAAAGGCTCCAGGCCGATCACCCGAAAAGAGGGAGCGAAGGCCGGCAAGCAGCAAGACCGGGAGAAGGAGTTTGAGGAAATCGCCAAAGGCGAACCCCTGGTCCGTAAAACTCTGGAAATGTTCGGAGGACGGATCGTGGATGTTATTCCTAATTCCTCCAACGGGAAATAAGAAAGAGGGGCATGATACTTCGCCATGTATACCGGGGTTTTAGCGCGTATGATTGAAGAATTGGGCCGCATGCCGGGAGTAGGCCCCAAGACCGCCCAGCGGCTGGCATTTTACCTGCTTCGCCAGGAAAGGGCGGCAGTGGAACGGCTGGCCCATACGCTGGTCGAAGCCAAGGATGCTATTCGTTACTGTTCGGTCTGTTTTTCACTAAGCGAAAACGAAATATGCTCGATTTGCAGTAATCCCCGGCGCGATTCAGCCATGATTTGCGTAGTGGAGGAACCTAACGATGTTTTTTCCCTGGAGCGGACCCGGGCTTTTAACGGACTATATCACGTCCTGATGGGAAAGCTCTCGCCGCTGGATGGTATAGGACCGGATGATCTGAAAATTACCGAATTGCTGCATCGGCTGCAAAACAGCCAGGTTGGGGAGGTTATTCTAGGAACTAATCCGGATGTTGAGGGTGAAGCTACGGCCATTTATCTTGGAAAGCTGCTTAAACCCTTGGGGGTTAAGGTTACGCGTTTGGCCAGCGGATTGCCGGCCAATGGGAATCTGGAATATGCTGATGATATAACCATTACCCGGGCCCTGGGCGGACGCCGCGAGTTATAATCTGCCTAATCCGTCTTAAGCATCAAAACCTGCTTGCTTTTTCCTGGAAAAAGCGTATAATCCGGCACATTTAATACCTCGCCCTTGGTTGGCGCAGCGGATTTTAATGAAAACTTGGATATAAATTAAGGAAGGGAGATATTATTTAATGAAAAATATGCTTGAAATTCGCTGGCACGGACGCGGAGGCCAGGGCGCCAAAACCGCGGCTTTGCTCCTCGGTGAAGCTGCGATCCGGACCGGAAAATATGTTCAGGCTTTTCCGGAGTATGGTCCGGAAAGGATGGGCGCACCGGTGCAATCCTTTGACCGCATCAGCGATGAACCCATTACTTTGCACTGTTCCGTGACTAATCCCGCGGTGGTAGTGGTGCTTGATGCCTCCTTGATGGAGTGCGTGGACGTTACCGCCGGTTTGAGTGAGGACGGGGTTCTCCTGATTAACACTTCCCAGACTCCGGATGAAATTCGCCAACGCTTGAATTGGCAAGGGCAAAAACTCTATACCGTGGATGCCTCGGCCATTGCCATGGACACCGTTAAAAAAAATGTCCCCAATACGCCTATGATGGGCGCCTTGCTTAAGGCTACCAATTTAATGGACTTTGAGAGCATGCTGGAAGATACCCGGCATAAAATGGAGAAAAAATTCAAGAATCGCCCGGAAATCGTGGAAGGCAATATGGCAGCCATCCGGCGCGCCTATGAGGAGGTAAAGGTTTAATGAGTATATCGAATGTTAAACCCGGCTGGAAAGCATTCAAGCATGGCAATCCACTGGATGCCGCCACTTCACTTCAGTTTAAAACCGGTGATTGGGCTACCGAGGTTCCGGTCTGGAATTCGGAGACCTGCATAAATTGTCTAGCCTGCTGGATTGCCTGTCCGGATGATTGTTGGGAAGTCAAGGATGGCAAGATTACAGGATTGAATTTGGACTATTGCAAGGGATGCGGGATATGCGCGCATGAGTGTCCCTCCAAGCCGAAGTCCATCACCATGAAGCCCAAGAACGGGGCATAAAAATAATTGTAAGGGCGGCCCTCCGTGGCCGCCCTTACAATTGGGCCGGCATGGAAGCCGGCCTCTACAAAGAAATAACCGCAGGAGGATGTGAAGAGATGGAAAAGGCAATGGAAACCATGAGCTCTCCTGGAATCACCGGGAAGGCGGGACAGAAAAAAATATTTCAGGCTAGGACCGGAAATGAAGCCATGGCCGAAGCCATGCGCCAGATAAATCCTGACGTTTGTGCCGCCTATCCGATCACCCCGGCCACGGAAATAGTGCAGATTTTCGCTAATTTTGTAAATGACGGCCTGGTGAAAACGGAATTCATTACGGTTGAATCCGAACATTCCGCCATGTCGGCTTGTATCGGATCGGCGGCCGCGGGTGCTCGCACTATGACAGCCACTTCTTCCCAGGGCCTGGCTTTAATGTACGAGATGCTTTATATTGCCGCCGGTTACCGGCTTCCGATTGTTATGGCCGAAGTGAACCGGGCTTTATCCAGCCCGATTAATATTCATTGTGATCATAGCGATACCATGGGCGGCCGGGATTCCGGCTGGATTCAGATTTTCTCGGAAAATACGCAGGAAGCCTATGATAATTTAATCCAGGCAGTCCGCATCGCCGAGCATCCGGATGTACTTCTGCCGGCTTGGGCCAGCACGGACGGGTTCATCATCAGTCATGGCATGGAAAACGTAGAGATTTATTCCGATGACGCGGTGCGGCAATTCATCGGGGAATATAAGCCGGCTTTTACGCTTTTAGATCACCGGAAGCCCTTCACCCTGGGAGCTGCGGATCTTCAGGATTTCTATTTTGAGCATCGCCGGGCCGCTTATGAAGGCATGCGCGCCGCCAAAAAAGTGATTCTGGAAGTCGGCCGGGAATTCGGGAATAAATTTGGAACTCCTTATGGCTTTTTCGAAGGCGTCCATTTGGAGGATGCGGAAGTGGTGATAGTGGCTCTCGGTTCCACGGCCGGGACCGCCCGAGTGGCAATTGAAAATCTCCGTCAGCGCGGGATTAAGGCGGGTCTCTTGAAATTACGGGTATTCCGGCCTTTTCCGGCCGAGGAGTTGGTCAAGGCGCTGGCGCATGTTCCGGCCATTGCCGTAATGGACCGGTCGGATTCCTTTAACGCTCAGGCCGGACCGCTGGCTACGGAACTTAAAGCCGCTTTATATGATGCGGGTCAACATCCGAAAGTAATAAATTATATATATGGTTTAGGCGGGCGGGATATCCATTTTAAGGAACTGGAACAAATCCTGGAGCAAACCTTGAAGTCTGGGGAACTAAACGACTTGAATTCCCGGGTAGTATATTGGGGTGTTAGGGAATAAATATTTCTTATCGAAGGAGTTGTATATGCAGAATCTGAAGCAGATGTCCAATCAGGATAAGGTCGGATTAGCCAGCGGCCACCGGGCCTGCGCGGGCTGCGGTTTTCCGCAGATTATTAAAATGATCTACGGCCAGTCTCCGGCGCCGGTGGTTACAACCTGCGCTACCGGCTGTATGGAAATAGCCACTACCATATATCCTTTCACCGCCTGGCGGGGGAATTTTATCCACAGCGCCTTTGAGAACTCAGCCGCTACTATCTCGGGAATTGAAACGGCCTATAAGTCTTTGAAAAAGCAGGGCCGCTTGCCGGCGGAGCAGAAAATGAATTTTGTGGCTATCGGCGGGGACGGCGGAACCTATGATATAGGTCTCCAGGCCCTTTCCGGGGCCATGGAACGCCGGCATAATATTCTGTATGTTTGCTATAACAACGAGGCTTATATGAATACCGGAGTACAACGATCTTCGGCTACGCCCCAAGGCGGGCATACCACGACTTCCCCGGCGGGTAAAGTCATACCCGGGAAAATCCAGTTTCCCAAGGACCTGACCACCATTATAGCTGCGCATGATGTGGCCTATGCCGGCCAAGCTTCAGTGGGATTCCATATTGATTTGATGCGCAAGGCTGACCAGGCTTTTGGCAAGACCGGACCGAAATTCCTGAATGTTTATACTCCCTGCCGCCTGGGATGGGGTTCTGATCCCGCCCAGACCATGGAAATCGCGCGTCTGGCAGTGGAAACATGTGTATGGCCGCTATATGAGGTAGTAGAAGGCCGCTGGAAGCTTACCCGTAAAATAAAAGAAAAGAAGCCGATAACTGAGTTTTATAAAACCCAGAACCGTTTCCGGCATTTATTGAAGCCGGAGAATGAGGAATTGGTCAGGAAAATCCAGGAAGAAGTTGACCGCCGCTGGCATGATTTATTGCACAGATGCGGAGAAGGGGCGTAGTTCGGATAATGGCTCAGGAGAACGGCCTGGAATTTGAAAAGGCCATTATAGAATTGGAAAAGAAGATAGACGAACTGCGGAGTTTTACGGACGATCGGTCACTTAACCTGGAAGACGAAATTAAGCAGTTGGAGGAGAGGGCTGAAAAACTACGGCATGAAGTTTATACCAATCTTACACCGTGGCAGATTGTTCAGATCAGCCGTCATCCCCAACGGCCGCATACGTTGGATTATATTAAGGAATGCTTTGAAGACTTCGTGGAAATGCACGGCGACCGGGCGTTTATTGACGACCGGGCCATGATCGGCGGGATCGCCTGGCTGGAAAAGAAACCGGTTATGGTGATGGGGACCCAGAAGGGAAGCGATACCAAGGAAAATCTTTATCACAATTTTGGACTCCCCCTGCCGGAAGGTTATCGTAAAGCGCTGCGATTGATGAAATTCGCGGAAAAATTCGGTATGCCCGTAATTACCCTGATAGATACGGCCGGCGCCTTTCCCGGTCTGGAAGGCGAGGAACGCGGTGTGGCCGAGGCCATTGCCCGGAATCTCCGTGAAATGTCGGTGCTGCGTGTGCCGATTGTGGTAGTGATTATAGGCGAAGGGGGCAGTGGAGGAGCGCTGGGCATCGGGGTCGGCGACCGGGTTTTGATGCTGAACAACGCATCCTATACCGTTATTACGCCGGAAGGCTGCGCGGCGATTCTCTGGAAAGATAGAGCCCAGGCTCCCCGGGCTGCTGAAATATTAAAGTTGACGTCCCCGGATCTAAAAAAAATGGGCATCATAGATGAGATCATCCCGGAACCACGCGGCGGCAGTCATCGCGATCCCGGAGCAATGATGCAGTCGGTTAAAAAATGCCTGGCGAAAGAGGTGGGGAAATTAACCTCCGTACCTATGGACCAGTTGCTGGAAGACCGTTACAATAAGTTCCGGCGTATCGGCTTTTTTGTCCAGGCTGACGGCTAGCATGCGGAAAGAATCGCTGATTGGCATAATATGTCTCTTGGCGGCATTTTTATTATATCCCGGTTCGGCCCCGGCCGAAAAGCCGGGCCGGCGAATTGTGGTTCTGGATCCCGGGCATGGCGGCAAGGGCGGCGGGGTTCAGGTCAAGGGCGTTCTCCCGGAAAAAAAACTGGTATTTAAGCTGGCGGAGGAAGTTCAGAGAGCGTTGCAGTCGCAACCGGGAATTGAAGTTTTTCTGACGCGAAAAAGTGATATAGCCATTTCCATACTGGAACGCACTACTCTGGCCAATCGTAAATCCGCGGATGTATTTATCAGCCTGCACTTGGCCGGGCCGCGAAGCGGGGCGGTACCAGGCCGGCCATGGTTTTACATTAATCGGTTCTTTAAGGATTCGGATTTATCCCGGAGAGTCAAACAGGAAGTTCAGGCCGGGATTAATGTTCTGTCCTGGGATTTGGCCCAAAATCGTCTGTTGCCCGAGAGCCGCAGATTGGGAATGCAATTATTAAAAACCTGGCAACGATGGGAGCCGGACGCTTTTTCGGAGAAGGAAGATTTGGGAATTATCCGCGCGCCTTTGGCGGTTTTGTCCAGGGTGCAGAGCGCAGCCGTACTTATCGAATTTCCCGCCCGGCCGAAACAAAAATCATCCGGGCTGGGAAATGACGCATATTGCCGGAAAGCCGCCGGCATTATTGCTGAAGGTATTATGAATTATTTTTCCGGAAGGTGAGATCGTGAAAAAAAAGTCCTGGCATAAATGGACGGCGCCGGGCGGCGCTCTCGCTGGTGTACTGTTGATATGCGGCTTGGCATATATATGGTATTATTCGTCCCGGCCCCAATTGCCCTCGGAGCAGGGGAAAATGATTTCATCGGAAGCGAGACGGAAAATCTCGCTTTATTTTGCCTCTCCGAACGAAAAGAAGTATTTGACCCGGGCTGACCGGGTTTTACGAGCTGCGGCTTTGCGGGAACAGATCAAGCAGGTAATCCAAAATATGGGGGGGGAACCAAGCCGGAAGACCGCGGCAACTCTCTGGCCTATGCCCCTTGAGGTGCGGAGCCTGTATTTAAGGAGCAATGGCCTCCTGATCCTTGACTTCGAAAAACGCGTTGCGTATAATCAAACCACCGGGACTTATGAAGAATTGCGGGCTGTGCGTTCCATAGTGAAGACGCTTACCCACAATTTCAAAGAGATAAAGAGCATTAAATTCCTGGTCGGGGGACAGGAAACCGCGACCCTGGCCGGACATATTGATATTTCTCGCCCCTTGAGTATGGATGATTTTAGCTGGTAATTAATTTTTGTTGCGGAAAGGGTATTTTTTAAGTTGTCATCCCCGAATGATTTTATCGGGGAACCAGCGGCTTTGATAAAACAGGCATAAATCAAGGCAAATAAGTCACTGGATTCCCGCTAAAGGCATGCGGGAATGACACAATTAGAGAACTAAGCTGTTTTCGCAACAGATACTATTCAGGAAAATTAGCAGCGGGAGTAATTCAGTGGTAGAATGTCAGCTTCCCAAGCTGGACGTCGCGGGTTCGACCCCCGTCTCCCGCTCCATTGAGGTGAAGAGTGCATTGGCGTAAATGTTTAATGCTGGGAAGTATGCTGTTATGCTTATTGGCGGGGATTTCATCTTCGGCGGTTGGCCTGAAAAAAAGTCCGGCGCGAGTGTCTCTGGAGGATGAACAGCCCCACAAGCAAAATTCCCGGCGAAAGTGGGGAGTAGGATTAATTCTGGGTGAGCCGACCGGGGTTAATGCTAAATATTGGCGGAATAATTCCCATGCTTACAATTTTTCATTAGGCGCGCCGCTCGGTTCGGGAGTGGGCGTTTTTGCGGATTATTTAATCCATAGCCGTCCTTTTAGTGAAATACCGGAAGCGCCGATTTACGCCGGCGGGGGCGTTTTTTTTCAGGGCGGCGGCGATGTTTTTTTAACCGGCGTGCGGGGAGTTTTCGGCATAGCTTATATGTTTGACAAACCGTTTGATGTTTTTTTTGAGTTTTCACCCAAGCTGGGCCTGTTGCCGGAACTGGATTTTGCCATGCGGGCCTCTCTGGGCGGAAGAATATATTTTGATTGGTAGTAAAAAACCACATAAAATGATTGACAGTATTTTTAAAATTTTATATTAATATTTCGAACTTGTAGGGGCCCTTAGAAGGCCGTGTTATTATAAAATGCTTTTCTGGATACCGGCTTTCGCCGGTATGACGTCTTGCTTGTCATTCCGGCATGATTCTAGCCGGAACCCAGTGAAGATATAAAGTGTCAATGCGCTTGACTGACATGCTACAAGCATTGAGAGAATTTTCTTGGTTTGCCTATAGCTGGTTTCTGTAAAAAAAAAAACGGTGGGGGGTGGGATTAGATTGAAAGCTCTGGGACGTCATGTGTTGCTGGAACTTCACGACTGTGACCGCGATATTCTGAAAGATCCTGTGCGGATCGAACAGATAATGACGGCTGCGGCCGAAGCCGCTAAGGCTACGATTGTAAAATCAGTCTTTCACCAATTCAGCCCTTTCGGAGTCAGCGGGGTAGTGGTTATTGCCGAATCCCATTTGGCGATTCATACCTGGCCGGAGTATGGTTATGCGGCGGTGGATCTTTTTACTTGCGGGGAGGATGTCGATCCCTGGGTAGCGCATCAATATGTGGCGGAGAAACTTAAGGCGGGTAATAAAACTTCCCTGGAAATGAAGAGAGGATTATTTGATCTTCCCGTACTCAAGCATAAAGCTTGATATACCCCCGGGATAAGTTGAGACGCATTTAAAATAACGTTCAACCTGTGCTCCGGTAAGCGAATGCAGAACTTGTTGTCAACCTCGGCAACAAGTTCTGCATTCGCTTTTTTAGAAGTCCGGGCCGAGGAGGGGAAGATGGAAATCTATAAAGATAATCTCTTGGTGGAAATGTATTCCGAGCACGAAGGGCATTTGCACGGCTTCCGGCAGATGTTGGTCAGGGAAGAGACGAGCTGCCAGCAGGTGGAAATCGTAGATACTTTTGAATTCGGACGCTGCCTGTTTCTGGATGGCAAGATGCAATCCAGCCAGGTAGATGAATATATTTATCACGAATTCCTGGTTCATCCCGCGATGGTTACTCATCCGGAACCTAAGCGGGCGTTGATTATCGGCGGGGGTGAAGGCGCCACCTTGCGGGAAGTATTGCGTCATCCCAGCTTGGAACGTGTGGATATGGTGGAGATCGACCGGGAAGTTTTGGATTTTGCCCGGAAACACCTGGGCGAATGGCACCAGGGAGCCTTTGATGATCCGCGGGTCCGAATGATTGTGGATGACGGCCGGAAATTCATACGGGACGGCAGGGAAGCTTACGATATTATCATCATAGATGTTTCCGATCCTACCTGCGATGGTCCGGCCGGCATGTTATACACTCTGCAGTTTTATCAAAGCGCCGCCGCCCGGCTTAAGCCCGATGGTGTAATGAGCCTCCAGGCCGGGACCAGCAGTGTGGTCGGCGGTGAGATTATGGCTTCTATATACAAGACCTTGCAGTGGGTATTTCCTGTCGTGCGGGGGTATGAAGCCAATATACCTTCTTTTGACATGCCTTGGGGGTTCGGTCTGGCTGCGGGGCAGCTTGATCCGAAGCAATTGCCAGCGCCGGAAATCAACCGGCGCCTGCAATTACGCGGCCTTTCGAATTTACGGGCTTATGATGGTGAAACGCATGTCGGGCTCTTTAGCCCGACTAAGTCCTTACGGAATATGCTCAAGACCCGTGGCCGGATTATAGAAGATGCCCAGCCGATATATACGCCGCTTTAGGAGCTAGGAGTCTGTCGGACTTAGGCACAAAAGCGGATTTTGAGCACTCTTCCCCCTTTGAAAAAGGGGGAATGAGGGGGATTTTGCATATGAAAGCGGGCGTTTTATTGATTAAATCCCCCCTGCC
>CBDUZI010000037.1:0-26084 GCA_965371665.1 uncultured bacterium | reverse complement strand
CTCCCCACATTTCTGCGGGGAGAGGGGGATATGTGGTTAATTTGACGCTTACGTTCTTGCTAAACCGATTGTCAAGATATCAACCAATATAGACTTGGAATGGGAGGAAATATTAAAAAAAGATGAATCTGAAAAAAGACGAGAATTGAAACAAAATGGTCAGCCGATTTCTGTTCAATCATTCTACAAGAAAACACAATGTTCGGATTTTGCAGATACCCAACAAATAGAAGGGGATATCTTGTATCAGATACACGGTAGTTTAAACAATCTTGATAGCGCTATTCTCACAACATCACAGTATGTGGAAAATTACCGAGATAACAATGGACTCAAGGGATTTTTGGAAAGGGTTTTTGCAGAATGTTCCGTTCTTTTTATTGGGTCGGGGATGCAAGAGTTTGAAATACTTGAGCACTGCTTGAAGCATTCACCCCATGAACATTATGCCTTAATCGGAATACAAACAGAGGAAGAAAATTTATTCAGAGTAAAAAAGGCATATTTTCAAGATATAAAAATTAAGGCAGTACCATATTATCTTGATTTTCAGGGGCACGAACGACTACTGTTTTTGTTAAAATTTTGGGTACAGGAAATCAAATATACTAAAGATATACAGTTTTATAATATAACAAGCAAGATAGATGAGGTTTTGTGAGATGCTGAACGAAAAGGGAAAAAACGTAATTAAATTGATTGAGCAAAACGAGAGTTCTAGTAATTATTTTTTTAATAGAGTTAAAGATTTAAAATGGTTCTATCCTCTGATGGAGCACGGTTTCTTCCTGCCGGAAAAAATCCCGCGGTCTGAAAGCGGGGGTTTCTTATTCTGGAACGTCCTCGACTATCTTGAACGTGTTTCCGAACAGGTGGCTGAAAACCCGAAATACGGCAAGGAATTGATTGATATAATTGAAACTATTGTTAGATTCGCGCGAGGCCCAGACACGAAGCGGATTAACAATTATCATATCTGGTGGTATTGCGTAAAAATACTTAATAATCGTCCGATACATATCATCAAAGATAATCTTCCTATTGATGATCAAACCAATGGTAACCAAACAAAATACGGATTTAAAACCTGGCTTGAGACCTGGACAGATCTGGCATTAGTAGGTGGCCTTACCGTGGTTGAGATTAGCGGGAAACTTTTGTCTAAATTTCTAGGGAATGACGCGACTATTCCCTATGCTGAGGCGATTATTGCGGCCATAACCAGAATACGTTCTGTTGATACAGCAGATATAATAACTAATCGAAAAGAAGCTGATCTGGTGTACGAATCTTATTGGCTCCGGGACACTTTTAAAAAATATCACGAAGTCATAGGGCAAAAATGCTCGGTGAAAACTGTTTTTGATGTTGCCAACAATCTGAAAAAGGCACTTGAATACAAACGAAAAGAATACTTCGTTCATTGTCAAGCGGGCGCTGCGGTTTACCGGATCACGGTGTCAAGAATAGAAGATGATAAAAAACGGCCGGATGAAAGATCCTTTAAAGCGCACGAATACAAATGCCTGGTGGAACAGTTTGCTAAGGAGTAGCTCGAAGGTATTAATCTCCAAACCAATCTATGGAAACTCCACGATACTGATCCGGCAACCGAGATAAAAAAAATCACCTTTGCCGGACCGGATAAAACCACCTTTATTAGTAATATAAAAGCAGACCTTCCAAGCGAAATTAATTGGTCGGCGGATGCTAATTTTGAGGAAACGATCAATGCCTTGTTTGAAGGGTTATATGAAGATTATTCGCATATATGGTTAAAGTCATTAGAAAATGTTAAAAAAAGGTATATCAGCAGTGTTGAGGAAACATTGACTATTATTTTAAAAGATGTTCTTTTAGCCAAATGCGGAGCAAAACCTGAGGAAGGATTACAAATACTAAATGCCTTTTTAGAAAGCTCCTATAAATTTTCTGTTTTTAAACGTTTAGTACTTCTTTGCCTGGTAAAATATTGGGATAGTTATCCGGATTTGCTGGAAACCTTTTTCCGGAATACGCCGGACGCACTAAAAAATCACAACTATGAAGTGGAACTGTACGATGTGCTTAATTTGCATAATACAAAATTTACTGAGGCATTAGTAAAACAATTAAAATCCCGGATAGGCGAGGTTTTGAATTATTACTCAGAAAAAGGCGGGGAATATATTGCTCACTGGAAACGCAGGTGGTTGTCGCCGCTAAGAGAGCACGCCGATTTCAAGGATGAATATAAAAAGATTATTCAGAAGCTGCCGGCGGAATATCAAAAACCCTATGAACCGGAACGTTCTGGAAGTGAAGTCGAAGGTTTTGTGCCTCAATCGCCACTTACTGCAAGTAAAATACTATTGATGCCGATAACAGAATTTATTGAATTCTTGCGGAAAAGCCGGACAAAGAAGGCCTGGCCAATGCCCTGCAGGCAGCAGTAAAAGAAAAACCCGAATACTTCACAAAAGAGCTGGAAGCGTTTTTGCAGGCGCCGTCTTATTCTATCAGCCCGCTTTTCCGGGGATTTAAGGAAGTGTGGATAGAGGGCAGCAGGCCTTTGGAGTGGGAGAAAATAATCGATTTTTGCTTGGAATATCTCTCACAAGGCACAGACACCCTTTTAACTAACGCTGCCCGGGATCAGCGTGAATGGCCTGAAAGCATGAAAACCTGGGTTTGGATTATTGATGATATGGTTGATTTGATTGAACAAGGCTGTAGAAATGATGAACATGCTTTTGATCATAAGCTTTTCGATAAAGTGGATGAATTATTTGATGCCCTGCTTCCTTATTTGCAAGGAGAAAAGCATCCGGATATACAGCGCGATGCCATGAACTATGCCATTAATACAACGCTTGGCAAAACCATCGAAGCCTTTGTTGTTTATTCATTAAGAAAGGCCAGAGCCACTCAGCCAATATCGGCAGATTGGGGCAATGCCAAGTATGAACGTTTCTTTAATAAAGGGATTGAAGCATATATCTGGTTCGGCCGGTTTCTTCCACAAATAAGATATTTGGATAAAAAATATGCTGAGAATAAAATTAAGGATTTAGAGAATAGAGACCTCCAGGATGAGGAGTGGACTATGTTTATGGAAGGGTATTTATCGGGAAACAAGGTATATAAGGATGTGTATTTATTAATGCGCCCTCATTACACCAAGGCGCTTGATAAAATAGATTTTCAAGATATGGTGGATCAAAAACTCGTCGAGCAAATCGCCATGAGTTATTTGGAAAATGATGAGCTGCTCCAGGAAAATAATGATGATGGAAAACCAAGTCTTTTTTGGAAAATGCTAAAGCAAGGGGATGCTGTACAAAGGCGTAAGCGTTGGCTAAATGTCCCAAGATATTTTTGTGTGATATCAGACGAATCAGATGACAAACTGACGAAGGAAAAACAATCGAAAATCATTGCGTTCTGGGAATGGACCTATGACAACCGAAAGGATGTTCAGAACCAACTCGGCGAGGAGTATGCTGCTTTTCTCAGTCAAATGTCCGGATTGACAATTTTGCTGGATAAAATAGATGACACGCCTGAGAAGTGGCTTCTGCTCTATGCATCACATATTGATCAGATTAATATGTTAGGTAATTTTATGGAATCTTTAACTAAATTCGAAGATGCGGAAAGTATTAAGCGAATCGGTAGAATATTCCGAAAGGTTTTAGAGAAGACAACGCCCACATATAAGCAGGAAGATATTGAATTAATTGTCCGCAGGATTTATGAAGAGGGTGAGAAAAACGATGCTGATAACATCTGCAATACCTACGGGAGACGGGGAGTCCATTTTCTGAAACCGATATGGGAAGAGTATCAGAAAGAGGAAAATCCATAATAACAATCCAGGGTTGAAATGTTTTAGCATAAATATCTGTGGCCGGCATCTGACTCGTGGCGATGCCAACGCAGATTGAAAAAGAACAGAGTGGCAAAGGTGACAACCACCTTTAATGCGGTTACTGCTTTGGAAAAATAATGGAATCCGGAGATGCCGCATAGATTACTGTGTTTGGTTTAATTTCAAAAAAAGTATTTTCAGCAAAAATCCATCACTCACGGTACTGACTCGTTTCTATTATGGAAAGGTTGTTTTCAGAGAGAGAAACGAAAGTGCCAGCCGCGGGAACTCCTGGACTCTGAAAAAGTAGTTGACATATCCGTATAAAGTATATATACATTTAAATAAGTATTAATAAATTATACGGTGACCAAATGCTAACCAAAATACAGGAATTCATAAAATTTATCCGGAGTCATGGAAATATAGTCCGGTTTTCTAACATTCTAAAGGCTGGATTTCATCCGGATATTCTCATTGCGCTTGAGAAACAAGGGAAAATTGTAAAGATCGCCCGGGGTCTTTACCAGCTAACTAATAATGACCTTGGTTCTCACCCGGATCTGGTTGCAGCCTCCCTTCAGGCCCCTGGCGGCGTTATTTGTCTTATTTCTGCGCTTGCGTTTCATGAGGCAACCAACGAGATCCCTTATAGAGTAGATATGGCCATTTGCCAAGGAACCCATGCCAATAGAATCAAATATCCTCCTGTAAGGTTTTACCGCTTTGCTCCCCAGACATGGGAAGCCGGGATCGAAAAAACTGAAATCGGCGGTCATAAGATCAAAGTTTATAGTCTTGCCAAGACCATTGCAGATTGTTTTAAATTCCGCAATAGAATAGGCATTAACGTGGCGAGAGATGCCCTTAAAGTTGCTGTCATGGAAAAAAAGTCCACTCCCAAAAAAATCATGCAATATGCCAAGCTCTGCCGTTCTGACAGGATCATAAAACCAATCCTGGAAGCGATTCTATGACAGCGGACATCAAGAACCTGGAAGACTCTGTCCGGGCCAGGCTTCAAAACAAAGCAAAAGAAACCGGCCGTTCATTTTCGGAGATGTTGCAATACTTTGGGATGGAGAGATTTCTTTACAGGCTTAGCCAATCCCGATACGTGGACCAGTTCATACTCAAAGGGGCGCTTATGTTTACTGCCTGGCAGGTTATGGAAAGAAGGACGACCCGGGATATAGATTTCTCGGCCCGATTTGACAATCAAGTGGAAAGTATCGAAAAGATGATCAAGGATATTTGCAAGGTTCCAGTATCTTCGGATGGGATCGAGTTTGACGCTGCAACAGTCAAAGGCCGGAAGATAAAGGAGGATGCGGATTATGAAGGCGTCCGTGTGAAATTTCTGGGATTTCTGGATCGTGCCCGCATTGCTATACAGGTTGATGTTGGGTTCGGTGATGTCATTTACCCAAAACCTAAGGCTATTGATTACCCTGTAATTCTGGATTTTCCCCAGCCCCGCCTTAAGGTGTATCCCACGGAAAGCGTGATTAGCGAGAAGTTTGAAGCCATGGTCAAACTTGGCCTTCTGAACAGCCGCATGAAGGATTTTTACGATCTCTGGCTTATGTTGCGTCAATTCGAATTTGACGGGATCAAGTTGGCGGAAGCATTGAAGAGAACATTTAGTCATCGCAAAACACCTTTACCCGTTTATAAACCATTATTTGACGGAGAAATCTACGATGAGAAATCTGATCGCCAGACACTATGGAAGGCATTTTTGAAAAAAGGTGATATAAAGTACGCGCCGGAAGAGTTGCGGAACACGGCCACAGAAATTGAAGAATTCCTGATTAAGCCGCTTGCAGCGGCGGGGAAGGGGCAGGAGTTTAAAAAAGAATGGAAAGCCCCAGGTTTCTGGAGATGAGCGCTGGGGGATGATTAGGGATGAAGATTATGCGCGTTCTCTTGGCGGAAGACCGGTTTATTGATCTGGATATTGTCTCGAACGGCCTTGAGGTTCTTGAACAGGTTGGATTTTAGCGTGCGTGCGCTTTTGCCCGAAGAATATGATAAATTGAGCACGGAGGAAAAAGAGGAGATGAAAAATTTTGCTTCGCCCTTTTTGGGAGGCGAAGAAGAGTGATTATCAACTCTGCGGCCTGACAGAAGAGAAAATCAGAATTGTGGAAGGAGGCGAGGGAAAGAAAGGGTGATTGACGTCTTGCTCCGGCTTTTGCTATACTCGCCATAGGAACAATATTTTATCAATTTGTGAGAATAAAGGAATATGAAAATAATCCTGCTTGATCATGATGGCGATATAAAGTGCGACTATCAAGGTTTTGCTTGCCTGGTTGAGCTTTATGCCAAATGCAAAGATTGTATTTTTGAGATATTGAAGTAGATATGCGCAGAGTGAAATGGCTGGATGCAAATATGTGTTCGCCTTTTGGCGCGATTCTTTATAAGATAAGCAGCGATATGAATTTTGTTAAAATTACCAATGTAAATAAAAAAGTGGGATTAATTCTTTTAAATTAACTGAAAGTTCGAAAATTGTGTCAGGCACTTTAAAAAGTGCGCAGTCGAACTGTTTCTTGGTTGACAACTGTCAGCCATATCAGTCGAGTTAGTTAAATATATTTGTAACCGTTCACGGATTATGGCATAGAACGAATGCTTTTGAAGTTGTCCCCTCCCCCGCGAGCGGTGGAGGGGGAAATTCGTGAACGGTTACGAAAAGAGATACATAATTATCGTGATAAGATGAAAAATAACCGTGAAGCGGTATAGAAATAATGCCTTTATACATCTCAGATCAAAATTCTTCGCCCTTCAGGGCGGGTATTTTAATAATAATCTGAAATCGGATACGAAAAGACCAACCATGATAAAATCAGCAAAAATCTTCAGTTAATAAGTGAGGACAAACATGAAAATTCCGAAAGTTTTAGCAGAAACCCGGCAAGGGCTGTTGAAGGCCGCCGGAGAGTTCGCGGCGGCGAAGCCGTGGGAAAAGATTTATGACAGCCAGATATTTGGTGTGGGAAATCCGCAGACCAGGGAGATCGGCTGGTGCGTCATTATAGGGGAATTGGGAGAGGTTCGCGGCTTGAACGTCTATCGTGGCCCGGAAGGGTTGAAAGCTTTGCAGATGATGATGGAAGAAAACCCGGGCGTATATAGTGATGAATTCATGGCCGGGCAAAATCTGATCTCCGTGACTTTCGTTGATAAAAGCGAATTGGACGCCCAAGACCGGAAGTGGCTGGCTGATTGTCCGAATCCATGGCCCCGGGGACTTTATCCCCAATTTCGCAGTTTTCGGCCAGGCTACTATCCCTGGTATTTAGATCAGGATGAATCCGATTGGATGACCCGGATCCTCGAACAGACCTTGAAATATTTCCCGGCTTTATTGGAATCAACCGAAGAAGTAATGGATTTATTTTCATCCCGCCTTCCAGTATTAATAAAAAGCGGAAAGCCGGAGGAAAACGCATGGATCATGGATTTCACGCGGCCGGAAAAACCCATTGACAAGGAGAACCCTTCGCTGGATTTAGACGAATTCACGGTCCATAAGCTGGGAAAGATGAGCTTGGCTTTAGAAGAAACCTGGGAGTTGAATTATTTTCACACACCGGGAGTCATTAAAGATGCGGATAGACCCTATCACATGCGCGCAGCCCTGGTTGTAGATTACGAAAACGGATTAATTTTGGGTCAGGAAGTGATTTCAGTAGATGAAAACGCTGACGCTTGTCTGTTAAAAAACCTCATCCAGACGATACAAAGCTGTGGATGTCGGCCGGGGCTTATTCTGGTAAAAAGGCGGGAGAGCTTTAACCGCTTGAATGTCTTATTGGATTCCATTGGTATACGGCTGGGATTGCGGGATCAGTTGCCCGCGCTTGACGAAGCGGAAGAGTCTTTAAAAAGTGCCATGGCTAGGCGCTGAATAACTAGGAGCCTGAGCATTTAGTCGGTTTTTTAGGTTGTCATTCCCGAATGCTCGTATCGGGAATCCAGAAAAGCATTATTTTATAAGCATTGAAAAATCCTGGATTCCGGCTTTAAGCATGCCGGAATGACAAAACACACTAAATGCTCAAGCTCCTAGTTTATTGCCGAGCTGGAGCTCGGCGATCCCAGTGAGTTTAAAGTACCGGCCAACCCAAAACCAGAATTTGCCAGGGTATTAAATTACGTTGCACTGAAGTGTGGGGTAATTTGATGCGAAAGGTATGCAATAAATCATGCTATGAGGAGACGAAGAGTATGATGGGAAGCCCGCAACGGCCGTAGAGCGTGTTTTCTGTGGGAAAGAGTGTGTGATTTGCAATGGGAGTCAAGGCGCAGGGTGAGAGCTTCCCTGGAAGCGCCCCTTGCAATTATCGGAAATTTAACGGCAACATATCGGCAAGTGATTGCTTCGTGTTTTCCACATAAAAACCTGCGCCTGGCGCGAAATGCCTCGTTCCAAGAAATAGAGAGAATGGCCAAAGAGTACAAGGATGGGATTTGGGGAGAAGAATTGAATGAACACAATACCGTCAGGAGACAGGAAATTGAAATATAGAATCTATATTGATGAGGTTGGCAATCCTGATCTGGAAAGCTCTGAAAATCCAAACCATCGATATTTAAGTCTAACAGGTGTGATTGTTGAATTGGAGCAAGTAAACCAAATTGTTTTTCCGCAAATGGAAGAGTTGAAAAGAAAATATTTCGGATCGCATCCGGATGATCCGGTTATTTTTCATAGAAAAGAGCTTGTGAATTTTAAGCAGCCGTTTGCATCCTTGCATGATGAAAGTATTAGAGAAACGTTCAATGGCGAGTTGTTGGGCTTGTTCAAGGCCTGGGATTATCAGGTTGTTTCTGTTTGCATAGATAAGAAAAAACACAAAGAAACTTACGGGGTTTGGAGGTACGAACCTTATCACTATTGCCTGGCAGTTTTGCTGGAAAGATATATCCATTTTCTAAAACAGCATGATTATTCCGGAGATGTCATGGCAGAATCACGGGGTGGTAAAGAGGATAAGAGGTTAAAAACATCATTTGAGCGTTTATGGAATCAAGGCACTGAATTTGTCGGCCAAGAGCAATTTCAGGCCAAGCTGACAAGCAAACAATTAAAGGTTAAACCAAAATCCAACAATATCAGCGGCCTGCAATTGGCGGATTTGTTGGCGCATCCCAGCCGAAATGAAATTTTGTCAGAACAAAAGCTTCTTTCGCGGGAATTGGCACCATTTGCCTGCGAAATTATATCAATATTACAAAGCAAGTATTATCAAAAAGACGGGAGAATGTTTGGGAAGAAATTTCTGTAAAATGGAAAGGGGCCCTTGCGGGCCCCCCGATGGTATTCGCCATCCACCTCCGGATAACCGGATTGTTTTCATACTACTACCTGGATGGCTGTTTGTCAAATTAATAAAAAGAGAGCATCGCCCATTTCCGTATATGGGCCACATTGGTTCTGCGTGCCCACATCCTCAAGGAGTATACCGTTAATAGCCGACGGCTCATGGAACTGAATCAAGCGGTCTGGATTATCGCCGACATCGCCAGCCGGCACTCTTTGGACGGCGACGAGGCCACGGCGTTTCTGCGCGTAGCGGATGATTATTCTTTCGCGCTTGATCTATTGGATGAATATGACCATCAACAGGTTTTATTACCACGCAACACAAGAGAAAATAGGGACGCTAGTCATACTCGTCCAATGGATTTTCTGGGGAAGACACCAAGTCTGTCGACTCCCCGTGGTGTGCCGCAAGGACAGCCGCTGGGCGGATAAATGAGGGGATCATTTTATGGATGACCAGGCCGTATTTTACCAACCAGCAATGCGCGAATTTTATTCCGGAATGGAAGAATTTATAAGCCGCCGGCCAAAAATACAAAAGGTGGTGGAGGAGAACGCGGCCTTGTTCAAGGGTCTGGACATGGATGAGGCAGACAGACAATCCATGTTCACGGATTGGTTGATTTTCGACTTCCGCCGGAAGACCGGACGCCGATCGATCTTGGAGGACTTTCTGGAAAAAGGCGATCTTTCGGCCGAACAAAAGAGACTCTATCGCGGATTCTTGAACGGTGTATTCAGCATTTTCGAAGTCAAGGCGGTGCGGATCGGCAAGCAGCTCCTGCTCCACGATTTGCTTACCGGAATAGAGTATTCTGTTTTCGACACTCAAGCATCGGCCTTCCTGGCCAAGGGACAATGCGCCATCCTCCGGGTGCTGCCCTTTCAGGATATTTTTATCTTAACCGGCAGGGAGTATTCCTTTCCACCAGCGGCCACGGCAGCGCTCAAACTCTTCATAAATGTGAACCGGCAGCCCATGGTGAAGCCTGGTTCATCTCCGAACCTAACCATACTGGATGTGATCAAGCTCATTGCTGAGGCCGGTGGAACCAAAGAAATACCGGCTGATCAGCATTTTATAAAACTAGGTCTTGAAGCCGGAGCCAGGCGGGGAGACATTCTCCAGACGATCCAGGAAGCCCGGCAGAGTTTCTCGGCCAAAGGTTCTCCCACTCAGGCCTTCGCGGACCTGGTAAAAAAAATCCTTCTGCAGCCCCAACACGACGAAATATTCTCCAGGCTGCAAGCAGCCTTTATTGAACTGTGGAACTCATGGGTCGAGGAATCAGCCGGCCATGTTGCCAAGGGGCCGGTTGAGGTGAGCTTAATCAGGATTTGCATGGGTTATGTAGCGCAGAAGGTGAAGCCGGAGGATTTCCCCAATTTGGCCGAAGCCGAGGCGGAAGCAAACCGGTTGCAAAAGATGTGGCTTTCAGAACCCAAGACTGAGTTTGACGGAAACACCCCCATGGAAACGATCCTGGCAGAGCGCGAGCGGCTTGGCAATCCCGAGACAAGGGTCGAGTTTAGCGTGCGTCTGACGCCCCTGGAACCGGGCGCAGAAATCGAGGCCACGGCGGAGAAACTGTTTTATTCGGGCTTGGACCATTTGCAGGGAGGAAATCCTAAAAAGGCGGCGGAGGTTTTTTTGGAATATCTTGAATTGGCGCCTTGGAACCATGTGGTTTGGCATAATCTCGGGATAGCGCACCTGCTGATGATGGATGTCAAGCAGGCCATACCGTGTTTGGAAAAGGCTTTGGACCTGAAGCCGGATTATAAGCTGGCCCAAAAAAACCTGCGCCGGGCGCAAAATGCCTCGTTCAAAGAAATAGAGAGAATGGCCAAAGAGTATAAGGTTGTATTGAGCGCGGGTATGAGGGACAGGGTTGAATAAATCAATAACGAGCCTGTCCGACAAACGTTTAAGGATAGATTGCCGCGCTCCCTTCGGTCGCTCGCAATGACGATATTTCGAAGCTTTTCTGTCATTGCGAGGAGCGTTAGCGACGAAGCAATCTCATATTCACACAAATGGAGCGAATACAAGCCGTCATTTTTGGTGGCGGCGCTGATCTTGGCCTGGTTCGCACAGGAGCAGCTTTTCGCGCGCCATCTGGTTTCCGGATTATGGCTCTGGCTGGGCGCCGGGATAATAGCCGCCTGGTCGTTTGCGGGTCAGCCCGACAGACTCAAAGCGGATAAAGTCCGGGTTAGATATGAAAGCCTGCTTCTGATACTGATTTTTTTGATTGCCCTCCTGTTCCGCTTCTGGAAATTGTCCGGGATACCCAATGGATATTTTACTGATGAAGCATGCTGCGCCATGATCGGGACCGGATTATTTGCTTCCCTTTGGCTGGGACCAGGTGAAATTCGGTTTTTTTTATTGTCTTAACGCCTTGGCGCTTTACTGGGGAGGGGTTTCCGCTTATGCCACCCGCGTGATCCCGGCTTTAGCCGGCAGCTTGACCGTGGTAATGATGTATTTCCTGGCCCGTCGCTTTGGCAACGGCCATGCTTTTAGCCGGCATGCGATGGCACATTAATTTTTCGCGGATGAATTTCGGCAATATTTTTACGCCGCTTTTTAGCGTGGCGGCTTTCTATTTTCTTCTGCGCGGGCTGGAAACGAGAAAACCCTGGTTTATGCTGCCGGCCGGAATGGCGATTGGCATCGGTCTCCAGACCTATATAGCCTTTGGGGCGTTTGTTCTGGCCCTGGGTTTGTATCTGGGAGTAAAAGCAATCAGGGAAAAGCATTTTTTGAAACAAAACTGGAAGGGACTCCTGATTTTAGGAACTGTGGCCGCAGTCTGCTATTTGCCCGCCAACTTCAGCCCTGGTTCTCCGACGGATCATTTTGTGAACCGGAGCCAGGAAGTTCTCATATTCAATGATCTTTTTCCCGAACAGGATTGGACCGGCTTATGGAATAACGTGAAAAAAAACCCTGCTTATGTTTAATTATTTCGGCGATTGCAACGGGCGGCATAATATTCCGGAAGTGCCCATGCTGGATCTCTTGATTAGTTTGCTTTTCGGACTGGGCTTGATTTGGACTCTGACCCATCCAGGGCGGAAGCATTCCGCCTGGATATTATTATGGTTTGTATCCGCGCTTTTTCCGGGGTTTTTAACTATTGAGGCGCCGCAGGGGATTCGCTGCATTGGCGCGATTATTCCGGTGATTTTGCTGGCCGGCACGGGATTGGAGCATGTTTGGCAGAGTATATTGCGGGTGACCTGCGGGACGCCGCTCCGGTATTTGGCCGGCGGTGGTTTGCTCGCCTTGATATTGCTGATCGGATTTCGAAATGCCAGGGATTATTTTATACATCAGGCCGGCAATAAAACCTGCTGGATGGCATTTTCGGCCCCGGAGGCGGCCATGGGAAACGAAATCCGCAAACTCGGGCCAAACTATTATACTTATGTTTCAAACGGTTTATATGATTATGATTACCTTTTTACCAGCATCAGCTTTCTGGGTTACCCGAATATTGAGGCCGAACGATTCCTGAGTGCTACGGCTATACCTTCGCAGTATCAAGGCGAAAAAAATCTTGCCTACTTTTTGCTGCCTCATCATGAAAAGGCCATTGAGCTGCTGCGCTATTATTATCCCCGGGGTAGAGAGGAACGCCATGTAAGCCCGTATGGTGATAAGCTTTTTACTTCCTATCTGGTAAGCCGTGAAGAAGTCATAGCCAGCCAGGGATTGAGCGGTTGTTATCGCGATGCCAATGGCGGAATATGGGAAGATCATGACGGCCGGGAAATACAATATCCCGTGGTAGTTGACCGGAGCGGCAGCATAATAATACCAGCCTGGGATTATTATGCCTTTCGAATATCCGGGTTACGCAATACGAGTATGCGCGTAAACGGTCGGAATGCCCGGGAAAAGGAAATCCAGCTGGTTCAGGGAGTTCATGCTATTGAAATCAAGGGAGAGTTGTACTCCAAACCTCAAAGCATTGCTCTCTTTTGGAAAAAAGGACGGGAAGGGCAGTGGGAAAATATCCCGGCCGGGGCGTTTAGGACGCAAAAGCAGGTTTACGGGCTGACCGGGAGTTACTGGCGAAGTTTTCTCTGGAATAGAGGGTCTCAAATCCGGCGGATTGATCCCTTTACCACCTTGATATGCAATGATTTTCCCATGAAAGCCCCGTTTTCAGCGCGCTGGGAGGGAAGGATTAAAATTCCCCGGAAAGGCCGGTATGCCTTTGGGTCCGTCTCCAATGAGTTGTCGTGGATATATATTGATAATAAGCTGTTAGTGGAAAATCTGGTTAGGGATAATTATAAGGAAGCCAAGGTGTACTTAACCCAAGGTTACCATGAAATCAGGATTGATTATCAAATGAAACACGGAGATTTTCCTCTTCTTATTTTTTTGTGTACCCGGCGGGTTTAAAAAAAAACATTGTTCCCCGGCGGGGTTTTATCTATTTTTTTTTTGTGGGGCGCCAGCCCCCCCCACTACCGGTCACTTGGGATGACGAACTCATTATACGCCTCCTTTTTGAAACCAGGATACCGGATAATACTTAAATTAGGGTTAAAGTTACTTCGTTAAAAGCCCGAAAATAATTATAGAATAGAAATGAAGCTTTAAAATCAGCCGAAAGAAATGTTGAGGTGAGAGGAATGCTGCCGGAACATTATGCTGAGGTCAGTGTGGGTGGAATGTTACGTTTGTTGGCAAGGTATCATCAAACGGGAAATTTAAAAGTCCGCGGAAAAGATGAAACCGGCGAGATATTTTTAGAGGCCGGGTGCATTGTAGGCACGGAGCCTAAGGGTGCAAATCTTAAGAAAAAGGTACTTTCGCTGCTTCTGGCCCGGGAGGGAAGGTTTCATTTTCAGTCTAAAAACGAGGTTCCCGCTGCTGTGCGGCAGGGAAAGTTGGAGGAAATCGAAAATCTTCTTTTGGAAGCTTCGAGAAACAGCGATTCCCAAGAGATAGCAAAATACCTTCCTCCCCCGGAAACCGTCCTCCAATTAGCTCCGGTTTTGGACATGGAGAAAAACCTGCAACTGAATATGCGGCCGGATGAATGGAATGTATTGATTGGGATTAACGGTGAGGAATCACTCCAGGCACTATGTGAAAAAATCAACTTAAAAACCGAACGTCTGCGCCAAATATTATATGGTTTATGGTCTGCCGGTCTTATCCGCAAAACCCGATTCCGTATTTCACGAGTTTATGAAATTGCCACCCGGGAGTTGGGAAACCTGGGGGAGGCCTTGATCCGGGAAGCTTTTCGAAAACTAAATTCAGACCGGAACCGCATGCACATGCGCGAATTGATTCAACTCTTGAATGAACTGCAACGGAGTATTACCATTCTGCTGGGGCCCACCAAGGCCGGAGAGATTATCGAGTTGATGTGGCAGGAGGCTAAACGTTAAATTCCCCGCACGCAAGTGCGGAGAATTTTGACCTGAGATGAAAAAAAGAACCAGGCTGAATTCATCAGACCGGAAGGGGATGAGGGGATGGAAAACCAGATTTGGGAAACAGTGGGTTATTTAGTCGCCATAGTCGGCGCTTTTTGCCTGTGGATTAATTATGCTCTTTTTGGATTGGTGGCTCGCCGTTACCGTCAGGTATTTGGATGCACGACATATAGTACTTTATTGATTCTGGCCCCGACCGGGCTGTTGATATATACCCTGTTTCTGCTTTTTAAGGCTACACCGTTATTAAATGATCCGCAGATTGCTTCGTTGGCTCAATGGGGAGGGCATTTATCCCTGCTGGCTTCCGGCTTTTTCTGTCTTATAGGGACCGCGCGGTTCTCCCACGTACTCAGCAAGGTTACTCGGCCGGTTAAGGAGAGTTGCTTCTCATCCGGCACGCAGGAGGGGAAAAAATGAATAGTCTTGCCTGGATTCAGCATTATCCGCTGGAAGCTCTTCCCTATGAGATAGGTTTTGTTCTGCTGGCTTTTTCCATGATTTGGTATGGTTTAATTTTGAAAAAATTAGGGCGACTTACCAGCGAACGCCCCATCTGGATTTTCCCCCTGATAGGAGCAGGCTTTATTTTAGCCTCGGCGGTTATGCATTCCGTAGCCTATGTGGTTTTTTTACCCCGGATGGATAACCTGCGAACCTTGGAGGAAATAAGCCGCTTCAGCACATTCATGCTGCAATGGAGAGGCGGGTCGCTGGCTGGAATCTTAATAGGTGGATTGTTTTCATTGCTAGGCGGAAGTATTTATTATCGTTCGACCACCCGGTAGGAATCATCAGGACATACCTTAGAGCACCTCTATAAAACCTGGTTTTAAATTCATTGCTTTCCAAATAGATATGAAATCCCGGACAGGTCTTATAAGCCTTTGTGCAGGGGCGTTTAATTAAACGCCCCTGCACAAACCATATACTGGGAACCTGAGCAATTAGTCGCTTTTGTCATACCCGCATGATATGTATATTACAGTAGGGGCGGGTTTAGAACCCGCCCCTACAATGTACATGTTTGCTTATCCTGGAAGTCGTAGGGGCGTTTAATTAAACGCCCCCTACACAAACCATATACTAGGAACCTGAGCAATTAGTCGCTTTGGTAATACCCGCATGTAGTTGTATAGACCGGGGATATAGGGCACAAACGTTCGGGAATGTGAACATAAAAAACCGACTAATTGCTCAGGCTCCTAGCCCTAATTTACCAGCGAATGCCTTTTTTCTGGCTGTCAATGATATCCTGGCGGGTTTTTTCGTAACTGCGCTGGACTTCCTGGTCTTCCGGGTTCTCTTTCATCAGTTTTTCCCAGGAGTGTGCGGCATCTTTCAGCTTACCTTGCTTGGAAAGCTCCACCGCTTTTTTATGCAGCTCGCGCCGTTTCTTATCAATTTGCATCTGCCGGGAAGATTTATCCGCCTGTTTTTCCGATTCGGACAGACGGGCGCGGGCATTGCGAAGATAAGCATAGACCTGCTTTTGCAGGGGAGTATTTTCAATTACCTTTTCCCAATGCGCAATGGCGTTTTTCCAGTTACGGCCGGTGTACGATTTTAATCCCAGCCGAAATTCTTTTTGCATACGCTTGATCATTTGTTCATTCAAAATGGAGGCTTGGGGGTTTAAATCTCCGGCTTTCAATTCGGCCTGTTTAATCAGGCGCTGCGCTTCCGAATTATTCGGATCCCGTTCCATCACGGTCCGGCATTCCACCATGACATCGATATAGCGCTTGGCCTTGAAGTATTTACGGGCGCTTTCCAGGGATTTTTGGTTTTCCATTTGGTTGAAAATATCGCGGCATTTCTTGAATTGCGCCCGGGCTTCGGCGTTATCCGGTTCCCAGTCGAGTATTTTTTCCCAGAGTTTCGCGGCCGGGGAATAATCCTGAGAGGCCATCAAGGCCACGGCTTTTTGCCGGTGCTCGGAGGTTATATTGGATTTTAGGTTTTCAACGATAGCGAGGCGTTTGCGTTCTTCTTCGGCCGCCCGCTGTTGCCTCAAGCTCTCAACATCTGCGCCTATGTCAATGGTAAGAGTAACTATATGCCGCAGGCCCAAGGCGGGAAAACTCACGGCATAGTCCAGGGCAATATCCGCATAGCGCAGCCCGGCCCCGGCTGACAAGTATTCATGATCCCAGCCGCCGCGGATTGAAAAGAGGTTATAGAATTTGCCTTCCAGGCCGCCATGCCAGCGCAAATCGGCCCGCTCCGGCTTCTCAACTTCAAAACGCACCAGCAAGTGATCCAGGAAATCAAAGGCAGGATCCAGGTTTGCCGAGCAGCCGAAGCGCCAGTTGGGATGCATCTGTTCGCTTTCCCGGTTTAGACGGATGATCGGTCCAACCAGATTCCGAAAAGCAAGACCAAGGCTGATGTCCCGGAATAGTTTGTCTGCCGGGGTCTGGGGGAAAGGCCGGGGAAGCTTCACAAATATTCCGGCGTCCATACCAGGAGCTGTACTTACCCGGTTATCCAGGTGCAGGTCATGAACTTTGACATTGACTCCCAGGGAGAAGGGGCCCAGGAGGCGGTAACCATAAGCTATGGCTAAATGCTGTTCGATCATTTCGAAGGTGCCGTCAGGAAGATTATGGCCGGTACGCCGCTCGATATCATCCAACTCTAAACGCATTATGGACAGCGAGAAGGTTCCCCAATCCAGAGTGGGATAGACCACCCCAATACTCTTGTGCCAGGCTTCCCCAAATAAAGAAACCATCTGGAGGCCTACTGCAAAGCGCGGAATATATCCCAGTCCGGCCGGATTCCACTCGGCGGTAAAAGCGGATTCATACTCCGTGACCCCGGCGCGGCCTAAGGCCATAGTTCTTGCTTCCGCGCCGATATAGAGCGCGGATTCAGTACCGGCGTCTTGAGCTGCAAAAGTAGGTATGGCAAAACATGCGGCTGCGGCTAAGGTCAGGCCAAGGTATCTGGAAATCCTGAAAGTATTCATTCTACTTCACCACCGCGATCTTGCGGATTTGGACTATTGGATCTCCGGAACCAACCGGTTCGGCTTCGAGGCGAAGAAGATAAACCCCGTTTACGACTGCGGTTCCGGTTGCGGTACGGCCGTTCCATTGCAGGGTGTGGGCGCCGGCGGCCTGGTATTCGCCGGAAGCCAGGATTTGGACCTGATCACCTATTAGAGTGTAAAGTTTGGCTGTCACCTTAGCCGGCTGCTTGAGGTAGTACGCAATATTCGTTTGAGCACGGCCGGCAGCAAAGGGATTGGGATAATTCGAGAGCCTGAGCTTCCCCTCGCCGCCTCCCACGGCTGCGGCTTGACTCATGATCGGCCAGGTGCCGGCGACAAAAACCAGGCGGGTGGGGTCAGAAGGTTGGAAGACAGATACACTTGTGTTATCAGATAAACCCAGGCTGAAAGTGTTGTCTTGAGGCGCAGCATTCATGTGAACCTCAATCGTAATATGCGTGGAAGAGAAAGGCGCCAGGGTTATGTCCGGCAGAGTCAGAAATACATCCCCGCCAGTGGCCGGCGCGGCGGCTTGGGATATTTGATTATTATTAGCATCCCGCAGATAGATGGCCGCGCAATTCCGGATAAGTTCTACGGGATGGCCGTCCTGATTACCGGCGGTTAGAGTAAGTCCCTGGGCTATCAGGCTGCCCATTTCAGCAGGGCCGGGATGAGATAGGGTCAATTCCAGGAGCGGGACACCTTGCTCCGGATATAGCGTGGTGGGCGCAACTGATCGGCCTGTGATCAAGAAAGTGCTGGCAATACGAATTGTATTGGAAAACATGGGAAAGCTGTCAGAGCTGTATGCAGCCGAGACATTAACCGGCAGCATGGTATTGGCATCTTGTGCATGAACGCCTGATGATCCGGTCAGGCAGAGCTTGAATTCAGTAACCGTAGCCAGGGGAAGAATATCGGCCAGAACAGTTACGGTTAGGGGGTGATAAACCGGAACCGATGCATAACTGTTACTCAAGGCAATGGAAACCAGGCTGCCGGTGTCCGGGATATCAGTAGTTTCGCCATACAGAACAGCGCCGGATACAGCGACCCGGGAAAAAACCTCCGCAGGGGTTATTGGATCTCCTGCTCCATTGGTAATTGCCAGGGTAATGCGGGAGATATCAACGCGCGTGGTCCGCGTATTTCCCGGATTATTGAAGGTAAAACAGACGGGATTCACGTTCGTCTGTCCCTTGAGCACTACGCTGTTTTCCGCTAATACGGGAGTATGGTAGGTCTCCAACTGGGTGGCTGAAAAAAGAATCATGAAAGGATCGGTAGACATGGGAAAATTTTCTCCACCGGCCGGATTAATGCTTACGGATTTCAAGGAATAAGCATCAACTGCTATAAGATCCGCGGAGGCGCTCCACTCCAAATAAAATTCGGAGACCACGGTAAGGGTGTTGGAGGTAACTGTGCCGAAAAGTTCCAGGTCCAAATCCGCCAGGGCAGTGACCGAGACCGAGAGCGGGAAAAAAACGCCAACCGGACTGCCGGGCATGGACGAGACAGTCGAGTATATAATATGGGTTGTTTTATCACGCAACCCCATGGATGCCAGGGCCATATCCGGAGCTATAATCGTGTGGGAGATATCTTTTACCGTGATAGTCAGGCCCTGCAGGAAGATCGGCGAGGTAAAAGGCGTGCCAATATTATTAAAAGTGAAATCCAAAGGAACGAAATTCTGCCCGGTCGAGAGGGAAGAGAGGAAGGTTTTTTGATGGGATATTTCCACTTCCGTAGCGGCGAAATATGGACAGAGGTAGGTAAAGGCGGTGGGCGGGGTTTCCGGGTAAACCGGCAGCTGAGTCTGAGGCTCCATGGCACCGGAAGAAAATTGAATACAGTTTTGAAAAGTATAGAAAGCACAGACGGCATTAGGGGTGGGGGAAGAAGTAATATCAATAGTCACGTACAGGGCGCTTCCATCCGCGACAAATTGGTTAAGCGACATATCGCCCCATCCGCCGCCCATAAATGACAGGGTTTTAACAAATTGAGCAGTGGAGGTATTGAAAGCGCCGGTATCAACTGCAACATACCAGAGGCGTACCGAGCCGGTAACAATATCTGTTCCATCCTGGGCAGCCGGGACATAATAATCATTCAAAATTGCGAGGAGATTCAGGGTGTCGCCGGAGGGTTCGGCAGTGATGGTAATTCGCATAGCTACATTATATTGTGAAGAAGCCAAGAACCATTGATCATGCGAGGATACCAACACCGGGGTTGCGCTGGTTACTTGAGCAAGTGAATTATTGATCACCAAAAGATTGATTAAGACGCCAAGCAATAAAAAGGGAATACAAGTTGTCTTCATAATCAAGAACCTCTGTGGTTAAATAGTGATATGCCAGTTAGTGTCGTGTTTCACAAGTGCGTTGAATTAATGTTTTGTCATTCCGGCATGTTTTCAGCCGGAATCCAGGGGTTTTGTTTGAAAAAGTCACAGTCTCTGGACCCCGGCTACAATCATGCCGGGGTGACGTCTGTACTGTTAATTAAGAGACACGACACTAGTATTTTTAATTATATCTAAATATAGTATCGTATAGATTGATAATAACTTTATATTTTTTTAATTTTTATCCGCCTTGGCCGATTACCCCGGCCGGGGCAGCAGGAGGTAAAGTGAAACATATAGCTCAAACCTTCAAAATATATGACATAATAATGCTATAATAGCAAATACTAATATTGACATAATATATTGTTTTATATATAATTAAAGGAAGAAGTTCATTATCGTAAAATATAGTGCGTATTTATCAAAAATATATAGATAGTTAGTTCCTATTGTGGAAAGATTTTTTTCTTATTAATGGGGTTATGCCATTCCTGCATGCCTTTAGCGGGAATCCAGAGGCTTTGATTTTAAAGGAATTAATTGTAAGGGCGGGTTTAAAACCCGCCCCTACGGGAATATAAATATCATGCGGGTATGACAAAACGTACTAAATGCTCAGGCTCCTAGTGTCATGTCTCAGAAATAATGTTAATATGTCACCCCGGCATGGTTTTAGCCGGGGTCCAGAAAAACATTATTTTTACTGATAAAGTCCCTGGATTCCGGCTAAAGGCACGCCGGAATGACGGAGCATTAATTCAACATACTTGCGAGACACGACACTAGTATAGTGTAACAGTAACGGCTTTACAATGATTGACTTTGTTGTGTCTCCAGCATTTTTAAATATTTATTTTTTTGGCGTCATTCCGGCATGTTTTAAGCCGGAATCCAGGAATTTGTTCTTTAAAAATCTTTTTTTCTGGACCCCGGCTACAATCACGCCGGGGTGACGTCTGTAAAGATATTACTGTTACACTATACTAGTTATACCTATAATCAAGAAAGGCTATTCTGGTAAAGGAGTAGGAAATTAACTTGAAATAAACATACATTACGAAGACAGAAAGATTGTCAATAATTAATCATAAGGCATGCGGAGGGGATTTGGTGTTTTTATTCTCGTCAAGTAAATTTAATCCAAAACTTTGCTTGATGGTTTTGGGAGCAGCAGCTTTTATCCTGCTTTTTTTTCAAAATGTACAGGCTGCTTATGCTCCTGCTCCGCCGGATAATATTCTGGCCTGGGATCCCGTGGCGCGTGAATATGTTGCCCGGGTTGCCATTACGCCGGATGCCGACGAAGTGAAAGCACAGGGCGTATCCGTGGCAGCAGGGCGCTTGTCCGAGTTTACCGCCGCCTCACCCCAACATATACGCGCGATTAAGGCTGGAAAAGTTGAGAGCGCTGTTTATAATCCCAAAGTAAAGCTGGCCCGGGGAAGCGAGTTCCGTCGCGGACAGCGTCTTTATCTGGAATATACTTATCAAAATCTCAAATCATCTTCTCATAAAAAAAGGGAATTACTCACACCCGCCAGGGGACATAATCGCGCTACGCTTACCCAGAAAAACCGCTTAATGGATAATCGCATCGAACTCGCATTGAATGACAAACTCGACAACCAATGGTACCGCCTGACTGCCAGAATTCCTAAAGGCTACAGAGTTATAAAAATCATACGCGAGGATGGCCTGGAGATATTCAACCGGAACGAAGAGATTCAAGGCCAGGACGTAATCGAACAGGAAAATATTGTCTGGTACAAGGAAGGCGATCAGCTGGTTTTTTACGATGATCCCATATCGGGATATACCGTATTTCTCAGTCCGCCCGGACCGAATAATTCGCTGCTGGTGGAAATCGCGCAAAGCACCAATACGCGGGATTACGGAGGGCAAATTTCCTGTATTGCTTACCCGTATAACGGCGGTGAGCCGACTTCGAGTTCTGATCATGTCGGCCGGTCTAATGATAATGGTTTAGGCAGCGATAATGAGGGCCGAAACGGTGGGAGCAAGTATGCGCTGCGCTTCACTGCCAACGGGCAGACCAGGCAGTACGGCAATTTCATTTATTGGTTGTTTGGAGATGTTTATACCGGTGCGAACGGCCGGTTTGAGGAATTCTCCCGGACCTATACCTATTTGCATAACACCCCGAATGATGTCCTGGAATCGGTTATTGTGACTGAAATGGCTGCCCCGGCCGGGGCGCCCATACCGGTAACCATTACCCAAAAAATCATTATCCGGGGAAATTTGAAATGGTTTGCCACCATTTATTATATCAAGAATGCGCACAGTTCCACGGCAGCCAGTAATCTCAGATTTTTCCAGGGCATGGATTGGAATTTTAACGGTCGGCGCGCCAATGATAATTGCGCGTACGATGCGGGCAATGATACGGTTTACGGTTATAAGCCGAACGGCAATCCTGTCTCGTATGGCGGTTACTCGGGTTATGAATCATCCAACCGGCATGATGTGGAAAGGTATAATAATATTTGGAATCGTATACGCGGAAACAGCCTGGCCAATGGCACCAGTTATGTGGGTGATGCGGCCACAGCCCTGGACTGGGATCACGCCAGTCTGGCTGCTGGGGATACCTGGGCCGTGCCCATTATTTGGGCTTACGGTAATACCAACACGGCAAGCGGACAGCAGGATATGCAGGACGGGATTGATTATGGGAAACTGAGACTGCATGATACCGGGATACTTGAGATCACGGCGCCGTCCGAGGGGGAGGTTTTTAATGGCAGTGTAACTCCCGCCGTGGACATTGACGCCACGGCAGCGCTTTACGGCATGCAGGATTTCTACGGATTGCCAATACATGTTTCAATTACTTCCACTGCTCCGGCTTTTACTCCCATTGACATTACTTTCACCGCGGTGGATCTCAGTGTGCCGGATTCGGAAACTACCACAGTAACTTATTCCTTTGATATTTCGAGTGTGCCGGCCGGCACTTATACTGCCAGAATTTATACGGATTTAACCGGTGATACCGTTTATTCCGATCAAGGCCCCACCAATAATTATAAAACCGTAACCTTTATAGTGGGCGGTTTCTCCATGGCTCCGGACGGCAGTGCGACAATCGCGCCGGGTGTTACAGAATACTATGGTGTCTCGCTTACCAGCAATTCGGTCACCGACCGCTTTGATTTGCTGGTCTCGAATTCCACGGCCGGATGGGCTTCCCGGCTTTTAACCCCGGCCGGAGTTACGATAGCGGCTGATGTCAATGGTGATGGAGCATGGGATAGTATTACAGGCGGCTATGACACTAATGGGAACAATGAACCGGATGTGCTGGTGAGCGCGGGGACTCCCACTTTTCTGTTATTTGCCAAAACCGTGCCTGGGGATGAAGCGGGCGGTGTTACGGATACCACGGTTTTAACCGGCAATCAACACACCGGGAGTCTTACCGGTTTCGCGACCTTTACTACGCGGTGTACTGATCCCACTACCCGGACCAAGACGCTTTATTTACATTCTTCCTCGGAAAATTATAAATTAAATACCACGGTGGATACTAATTCCACCGGAACTTCTACGCAGGTGGATCGTTTTTCGCAGCAAACCTGGTCCATGCAGCCTGCCATGGCGGATGATTTTAAGATTAATGCCAATGTTTCCATTCCCCTGGTATTAAGCACGGGGAATAAAAGTATCGATGCCACGGTGACCTTGTTTTATACCAATGGAGAAAACACAATCGTCATAGGCGAGGATACCATCACCGGGATTAAAATCTCGAATGGATCACCGGCTACCCGGACATTTACTATCAGCATTTCGGATACCATTACCGTACCGGCAGGATATCGCCTGGCCATGCGTTTTACGCATCCCGGATACGGTGAGAACGCGGTTTTCCAAGTTTATCATTCCTCAACCCAGCAATCCCGCATCAATCTCTCAACTTCTACCTATATCAGCGTGGACAATATCCAGGCTTTTGATTCCCTGGGTAATACGCGCCTATCGCTCGCCACCGGCTCGAACAGCTCATTTGGCGCCCTGATACAAGACCCGCTGGGAGCTTATGATATTACGGGCGCGACTATAACCATCCTGGATTCTTCAGGCACCACGCGCGTGAATGCCGCGGCCATGACATTATTAGCCACGGATTCCAGTGACCCGGGTCTCTGGCGCTGGTACGAGTATCAATATGCGGTTCCTGCCGGCCCGATTGGCACCTGGACGGTCTTTGTCACGGCCACGGAAAGCAATGGAGTAACCCAAACCCGGTTTTATGAATTCGAGGTTCAGGACCCGGATTATATTGCAATCTTCCCGGTATTTTCAACCCAGCCTGTAAATGCTTTGCGGGATTTAACTGCGCAGGTATTTGATGCGCTGGGAAATTCACTTTCTACTGTGCAAAGTTTTTCTCTGGCAGCCACCGGTTCGGCCACTTTTACCGCACCATCAGCGGGTAATCCCATCAATGTTAGTTCGGGAAGTGACGGCTCGGTTTTAGTAACTTTGACCGACGGAACGGCCGAATCCGTGACCATTACTGCGAGTCATGCCTGGGGTACGCCGGCTAATGATGAATCCGCCTTAACCGTATTCAGTCCTCCGGATCACGCGGTGGCAAGTGCGGATGACGGCAGCGCAGTAGTAGGCGCGGCCGGGCCGGGGGAAGACATCACCATTCAATTGTATGATATCAATGATATAGCGGTTGGAATCAGCCGCTGGATCACTGTGACTGCGAGTGATTCCGCATATTTTGCAACTGTGCCGGGCGGTTGGACTAATGCCGGCGCAACCGCCTACGGACCTACTGACAGCAATGGTCAGGCGGTCTTAAATGTCCGTGACACGGTGGCGGAAACCGTCAGTATTATGCCGGACAGCGGGGCCTGGGGCAATCATGCGAATGATATAACTGATTCAGTTATTTTTGTAGCCGGCGGCGCTGATCATCTGGTGGTTTCGGATCCTATTGGGACTCCCGTGACAGCAGGAGGAACCCGGGTGCTTAATATCCAGGTAGTAGATGCCGATGCAAATAATGTATCCAGCGCCGAAGCCATTACCATAACCGCTACGGGTGATGCCACCTTCTCGGCAACCACGCTTTCCGGGGCGGCCGGGATAGGAACTTATTATGTTACCGGGACCACGGCTGCGAATGGGTCGGCAACTATTACCATAACCGATCAGACGGCCGAGATGGTCCAGGCTGTTCCCAATTCTCCCACCCTGCCCGGTTCCCAGGCGAGTCCGGATAGGGATGTCTCCGAGACTGTGACATTTATTGCGGGTGTACCGGACCATGTAATAACTTTGCCTGATCTTCAATATATATTAACCGGTAATACGGCTCTGGTTGATGTTCAGATAGCAGATCAATATGGGAATGTAACCTCATCTGCCTCGGTATTGACTGTTATCACTAATGGCTCGCCGATATTTATTGCTACTACCCTGGAAGGTCATGGGCCGCTTTATGTGCAGAATGTGACCGGCGTGGCGGATGCCAATGGTTGGGCTCAAATGACCTTGCAAAACGATGACCCCCAGGCGAATACTGTGACTGCCAGTGGCAGTGGATTTCCGAATATAGTCGCGGATGTGCCGGCTTTAATTGTTTGGAGTAATAATCCGCCGACTCCGACTTATACTGCCACACCAACACATACACCAACTTATACGATAACGCCGACTTATACGGCCACGCCGACAGCTACACCAACAAGGACGGCTACACCGACGTCCACGCCGACGGCTACGCCGACTTATACAGTCACGCTGACCGCAACGCCGACGAGTACAGCAACACCGACAGCCACGCCGACGGCAACACCAACGAGCACAGCTACGTCTACGGCAACGCCGACAAGCACAGCCACACCGACAGCTACACCAACGAGCACAGCCACGCCGACGGCAACGCCAACAAGCACAGCTACGCCGACGGCAACGCCAACAAGCACAGCCACACCGACTGCTACTCCAACAAGCACAGCCACACCGACGGATACGCCGACGAGTACAGCGACACCGACGGATACGCCGACGAGTA